>CALMNP010000356.1 GCA_937868875.1 uncultured Bacillota bacterium
GCCAGCGATGGGGAGGAGGCGGCCGGGGACGGCGATGAGGGAAGGGCAGGAAATCGTCCCCCCGGGGGCGAAAATTGATCCATGTTCTACCTTCTTGTCGCCATCCTGACCATCGGCGGGCTCTACCTGCTCCTCAACGGGGAGTGGGTCTTTCACCTGCACCAGAACCGGGTAAAGGGGAGCCTGGCCACAGCAGTCTTCTTCCTGCTGGCCGTGGGGTGGGACGTGGCCAGGCCGCCTTCTGCTGCGGCCCTGCCGGTCCTGTACCCCCTGGTGGCGGTGGCGGCGGGCATGTTCCTGGGAACCGGCCAGGGGGCCATGGCGGGCGCCGCGCTGGCCCTGGCGGCCGCCCTGATGCAGCAGTGGCTCCTCAGGGGAGCAGGCCCGGCGGGAGCCTTCGCCCTGTCGCTGGTCCTCTACATCTTTATCGGCGCCATCACCGGCCGGTTCTCCGATCGGATGCGCAACCTGGCCTTCACCGACAGTCTGACCGGCCTGCACAACCGACGTTACTTCTTTGAGGAGCTGGAGGCGGAGGTGGCACGCGCCCTGCGCTATCGCTTTCCCCTGTCCATCCTCATCGTGGACCTCGACTATTTTAAATCCTATAACGACCGGCTCGGCCACGTGGCCGGCGACATCGCCCTCAGGAGGCTGGCCGACATGCTTCGCACCGGGAGCCGCGAGGGCGACCTCCTGGCCCGCTATGGCGGTGAGGAGTTCATCGTCGCCCTGAGCCACACGGACGCAGAGGCCGCCCGGCTTTACGCCGACCGCTTGCGTGAAAACGTTCAGTCCCTGTATGGTCACGGGCCGGTGCAGCTGACCGTCAGCGTGGGAATTGCCTCGCTGCCCGGTTACCCGTCCCTGGACTCCCTGGTCCAGGCAGCGGACACGGCCTTGTACATGGCCAAGGATGGACGTAACCGGGTGGTGGTGGCGCCGCCCGCCGTCCAGCCCGATGCCGCCCCGCCCGGGCGGGCGGGCTAGGGCCCCTGTGTTCCAAGGATTGCGTCAGAAGACGGAGGGAGCGCCTGCCCGGCAGGCGCTCCCCTTTATGCGTCTTGAGCGGCGCCCCGACCCGGGCTAGAGCCGCTGCCCAAACCAGTCGACGATCTTCTCCAGCCTCAGGACCCGGTGCCAGGGCTTGCCGGAGCGGGACAGCTCGTGACTCTCGCCGGGGAAGCGGACGAAGACCACCTCCTGGTCCAGTTTCTTCAGTGAGGCGTAAAGCTCTTCCGCCTGGCTGATAGGGCAGCGGTAGTCCTCCTCGCTGTGGAGAATCAGCAGGGGGGTGCGCATGCGTTCCACGTACGAAACCGGCGAGAGGCGGCGATAGCGCTCGGGGTCTTGCCAGGGCAAACAGCCGAACTCCTCGTCGTCGCTGAAGCCCAGGTCGCTGGTGCCGAAGAAGCTGTACTCGTTGACGACGCTGCGCATGGTGACGGCGGCTTTGAACCGGTCCGTGTGGCCGATCATCCAGTTGGTCATGAACCCGCCGTAGCTGCCGCCGGCCACGCCCAGGCGGGCCGGGTCGATGAAGCCGAAGGCCAGGGCGGCCTCCAGGCCGGCCATGAGGTCCTGGTAGTCCAGGTTGCCCCAGTCGCCGCGGATGGCGGCCACGAAGTCCTGACCGTAGCCGTAGCTGCCGCGGGGGTTGGTGTAGACCACGGCCAGGCCGCGGGCCGCCAGCAACTGAAACTCCAGGAAGAAGGCGTTGCCGTACATGGCCATGGGGCCGCCGTGGATCTCCAGGACGGCTGGATAGGTCTTGCCGGGCTCAAAGCCGACGGGCTTCACCACCCAGCCGTCGGCCCGGGGGCCGCCCCCGGCCTGGAACGTAAAGCGCTCCGTTGGGGCCAGGGAGACAGCCTGGAGCAGTTCCCGATTGACGTCGGTCAGGCGGCGCTCGTCCACGGCCTGCAGGCTGTCGTCCAGTCGGGCGACGAAGACGTCGCCGGGCAGGAGCGGGTCGGTGGCCACGTAACCAAGCGTCCGGCAGGAGCGGTCAAGGGCGACGCTGTAGACCAGACGGTCGCCGGACGTCACCGGCGTAACCCTGCCGTCGGCCGCGTCCACCGCCGCCAGATGCACCGTACCGCCCTGGCTGAAGGCGCAGAAAAGGGTGCGGCCGTCCTCGGACCAGCGCAGGGCCGGGCCGTTGCCGTGCCCCCGCAGGTCCGTCACGGCCTGGTCGCCGAAGGTCTGGTCGAAGTCGCCCGTCAGGCGCCGGGCCTCGCCGCCCTCGGCGGGGACCAGCCAGATGTGGGTGTTCGTGTACCAGCCGCGCTCCTGGTGGTTGCCCAGGAAGGCGATGGTGCGTCCGTCGGGCGACCAGGCCGGCTGGGAGGCCGGGCCCCGGCCGGATGTCAGGGTGCGCGGCTCGCGGATGGCGGACAGGCCCGCCAGGTCCTCGGGACGGAAGGAGAGGACATGGATATCCGAGACGGAGGGCTGACGCTCGCCGTTCGGGAGTCGGTTGGAGCTGAAGGCCAGTTGGAGGCCGTCCGGCGACCAGGCGGGGCTCTCGGCGTCCAGACGGCCGGCGGTCAGCTGCACGGTGCGTTCCGTCTCCACCTCGGCCACGCAGACCTGGCTGTACTTGCCGTCAAAGTACCCGAGGTCGTCAAGACGGTACCAGATGCGGTCGATGACCCGGACGTCCTTCGTGTAGCGCCGGGCCGGGTCCTTCTCGTTTTCGTCCCCGCCGTCCCCCTTGCCGCCGTCCGTCGCCGGCAGGATGCCCTCCTCGCCCAACCGGGCTGTGAAGGCGAGATAGCGGCCGTCCGGGGACCAGACAGGCCCGGAGGCGCCGCCCTTGACCCGCGTGACCTGGCGGGCCTCGCCGCCGTCCGCCGGCATGACCCAGATCTGGGCGTCGCCCTTGCGGTCGGAAACGAAGGCCAGCCGGTCGCCGCTGGGGGACCAGCGGGGGCTGTGATCCCGCCTGGGGCCGCCGGTAAAGGGTGGGGGTTCGGCTGTTGTCTCGGACGTCACGGGCATCACACAAACGCGAGAGCGATACTCGTTGCTGTCGGCGTCGATAGTGGTGCGCACAAAGGCGAGGCGAGAGCCATCGGGCGACACCTGGATGTCGCCCACAAACGCCAGCGACAGCAGGTCCTCCGGCTGCAAGACCCGCCGGACGCGGGACTCCTTCGGGGTTTCCACGGCAAGCATTCCCCCTCTGGGGCTCCACCTGAGGCGGAACCCGGGATGGGGGACTATTTTCGCCCCCGCCGGGGCGGCTTCCTCCAGCC
>CALMNP010000357.1 GCA_937868875.1 uncultured Bacillota bacterium
AGCATGCCGTTCTCCGCCAGAACGCCGTCCACCTGGTCGCTCACCGAGGCACCCGTCCACAGGTCGATGCGGATGGGCCGCCCCTCCTCCCGGGCACGATGAGCCAGTTCCAACAGCACCACCTTGGCGTCGCCGGCCCGGGTGAAGCCGCTGATGCCCACGACGTCGCCGTCGTGGATCAACAGTGAGGCTTCGCGCGGCGAACATACCAGCCGGCGAAGCCCTTGATGACGGATCCTCTCTTCCATCATGGTCTCTCCCCCTCGCTCCTGTCTGCGCTCCACTGGCGTCTGCATGGCGTCACCGCCGGGGCCTCTGTCTCTTGCCCCGGCTGCCCCTCTTTGGGGAATCGGCCAGCAAAAGTGATTAGTCACTCACTTCCCTTATAATAGCACCGGTGGTCACGTTTGCCCAGGGGGTAGGCAGGGGGTGAGCGGCGCCGTGCGTTCCACGGGTTCGTCCGCGACCGGGCAGCTACAAGGCCGGCCTTTCGAGGCCGCTCCGTCCAGCGGTTTCGGCCCTCACCCGTGCGGCCGTGTAGGTCCCGTATTGGGTCCCTGGGCTGCCTGTTCTGCTTTTCTCGATCCGGTCCAGGTACTGGGCCAACTACACCTCCCAGACATAGGGAATCGATGCAGTGCATCATATCTTGGCACCTTGAAGAATGGTCAATCTTGCTCAGGCAGGGTTGATCGGCAGTGGCAGCAAAGCCTTGATATCTCTGCATCTGGCCATAATGCGACACATGTGTCATATTGTCGATGTCTGAGGGGGTGCCACCGCGGCCCGGCCTCCGGTCCGCCAAGGACGCTGGTGACGCTGCTGACTGGATTCCACCCGGCGTTTGGCCTGAACCGAGAACGAACGGGGCTAGCAGGCGCACAAAGAAGGCCACAAACCCTACAGGTATGCGACCTTTGTCAACAACCTGAGGCCAGCCTTTCGAGGCCGGCCTTCGCGTCCGTTCCGGTGACGATCCTGGGGGTCAGGCCTGGCTGTCGACGGCCGCTTGCGCCTGACGCTCCTTCTCCTCCTCCAGCAGCTTGCGCCGCAGCACCTTGCCAACGATGGTCTTGGGCAGGGTGTCGCGGAACTCGACGGCCGTGGGTACCTTGTACTTCGCCAGCCGTTCGCGGCAGAAGGCCACGATCTCGTCGGGGGTCGACTCCTGCCCCTGCTTCAACACCAGGAAGGCCTTGACCGTCTCGCCGCGATAGGCGTCCGGGACACCCACAGCGACGGCCTCCTGCACGGCCGGGTGCTCGTACAGCACCTCCTCCACCTCTCGCGGGTAGATGTTAAAGCCGCCGGCGATGATCATGTCCTTCTTGCGGTCAACGATGTACGCAAACCCGTCCTCGTCCATCCTGGCCATGTCGCCGGTGTAGAGCCATCCGTCCCGCAGCGCCCGGGCCGTCTCCTCCGGCCGGTTCCAGTAGCCCGCCATGACCTGCGGTCCGCGGACGCAGAGTTCGCCCACCTCGCCGGGGGGCAGCTCCCGCAGCCCCGTCTCCAGATCGACGATTTTGACGTCGGTGCTGGGGAAGGGCAGGCCGATGCTTCCCGTCTTTCGCAGCCCGTTTAAGGGATTGGAGTGGGTGACGGGCGAGGCCTCGGTCAGGCCATACCCCTCCACGAGCTTGCCGCCGGTGATCCGCTCGAAACTGGTCTGCACCTCCACAGGCAGCGGGGCCGAACCGCTGAGGCACGCCTGGATGGACGCGAGGTCCCGCTTCGCTACCTCCGGGTGGTTCAGGACCGCCACGTACATGGTCGGCGCTCCGGGAAAGAACTTGGGCCGGTACTTTTCGATGAGGTCGAGCGCCTCGTTGACCTCGAATTTGGGCATCAGCACCATGGTGGCGGCGGTGGCCACCGCCATGTTCATGCAGACCGTCAGGCCGTAGACGTGGAAGAACGGCAGGACGGTGAGGATGCGGGACTCCGTCTGCCGCGCATCGTCCTGGCCCATCCAGGCGACGGTCTGCAGCGCGTTGGCCACCAGGTTGCGGTGGGTGAGCATGGCTCCCTTGGAGAGGCCGGTGGTGCCTCCGGTGTACTGCAGCAGGGCCACGTCGTCGGGCCTGGCGTCCACGGGCGGGAAGGCGGGCGAGTTCTGGGCCATCAGGTCCGTCCAGCGGTGGGTGGTCGGGCCCGGCTGGATGGTGGGCAGCTTCTGCTTCAGAGGATAGAGCAGGTTCAACGGGAAGGGCAGCGCGTCGCGGATGCTGGTATAGACGACGTGCTCCAGGGGGGTGTGCGTCCGCACCGCTTCGATGCGCGGCTTGAGCAGATCCAGGGCCAGGATGACCCTGGCGCCGGCGTCGTTCATCTGGTGTTCCAGCTCGCGCTCCACGTACAGAGGGTTGGTCATGACCACAACAACCCCCGCCCGGAGGGCGCCGTAGAAGGCGGCCACCGCCTGGGGGATGTTGGGCAGCATGATGGCGACCCGGTCGCCCGGATTCACCCCCATCCCCCGCAGGGCCCGGGCAAAGCGGTTGGCCATGTGGTCCAACTGACGGTAGGTCACTTTCTTGCCTTTGAAGATGGTGGCGATTCGATCGGGGTAGTCTCGGACGGCTTCGTCCAGAATCGCGTGCAGCGGCTTGTCCGGGATGGGCAGGTCCAGGGGCACACCTTCCGGGTAGTGTTGACTCCACGGTCGCTCCTTCAACTCGTCCACCGCGACCCCTCCTTGCTCCTGGCCTCTGGTGCGGTCTTCCTTCAGTTTATGCCGCTGCCGCCAGACGCGGCCGCGTGCTGCCAACTGCAGCGTCGCGCCGCCGCCCGCCACTCTGCATGGCCCGTCGCACAGGACGGGCACCCTAATACGGAGATAGGCCGCAACGCGGCCACACGGGGGGATCGAACCATGAAGCTTCCGGAGGGCGACCGCTCCATCCTGGCGACCTTCACGTCCTGGAACGTGGCAGAGAAGGCCATACAGGACCTGAAGCAGTCCGGGTTCGACGTGGTTCAGCTAGACCGCGTCACCCGCTACGGGCACAACGAGAATGCCGCGTACAACGACCCGGTGCGAGGGCAGGCCGCCACCCTCTCCGGCCTCACCCAGCTGAGCGGCGACGAGTTCGCCGCCGGCAACGCCGGTCCCCTCATTGCCGCCGACCCCGCCGCCAGCGGCATGTCGGGCGAAATGATCGATGAACAGGGCGTGCTCCTGACCGCGGTCGTCTCCACCGACCAGGTCGAGGAGGCTGTCCGTATCATCAAGCAGCACGGGGGACGCGTCTAGTCTGCACCTGCCAACCTACCGGTCGGTCTTGGCGTTTGGCTTTTTTCCTTCGACCCGTTCGTATGCAACTCCTCCCCAGTGACTGAAAAAACCCACTCGCCAGACGGCAAGTGGGTTTCTGCTGGTAGGCTTGGGCTTTCGCTTGAGTTCAGCCGGGCGCCCACCACACCTTCCCGCCCTTCGGGAATGCGACGCACACGTCGTATTTCGACCCCTTGACAGACGGGCATTTCGGATAAGGGCCGGTGGGGCGGTAAGGGCTGGTAAGCCTTGCCACGTCTGCGTTTCGGCCATAATACGACGCTGTCTCTTATACACATCTCCGAGCCCACGAGACAGGCAGAAATCTC
>CALMNP010000358.1 GCA_937868875.1 uncultured Bacillota bacterium
TACTGGGGCGCCAGGCGCGTCCTGTAATCAATCCCCCACAAGAAGGCCCGCACTCGTTTGGAGTGCGGGCCTTTTCATCTTATGACCGCTGTCGCCAACGCTATGACCGAGGGTCCGAGCCGATGACCGCACGTCTCGCAGAACGGTTGCTCGCCTCCAGGAATTGGCGCAGCACCTGTAAGCCATCAAGGACTTTCCGGCATTGTCCCATGGGGATGTGCGACAGCTCCTTCGTCAGAGTCGCCTCCGGCCAGGCGACTCCGTGTTCGGCCAGGGCGCCGTGACCCTCCTTGGTCACTGAAACCCGAGTCGATCGGCGGTCGTCAGGATTCGGCAGCCGCACTGCCAACCGGAGAACTTCAAGCCCGTTCACAATGCTCGTCACCGTGCTGCGGGGAAGCCCCAACAGACGGCCCAGGTCGGCGATGCTAAGCGCCCGGTCGTCGGACAGGGCCTCCAGGACAGATAGCTGGGACCCCGTGAGGCCGCCTTTCTGGGCGTGGGCGTGGGCGTGAGCGTATTCTCGCATCAGCCGATTGACTCGCTTTAGCTCAAACAGGACAGCCTCGGCATCCCTCAATCGGGGAGGCTTCAACTTCTTGGGCTTAGGGCGTGCCGGCGCTGGCTGCATCCATTCCACCGATTCTCCCTATCTCCTTTCATTCCGGCTGCAATAGTCGGGGGCCGAGCCGGGGTGGCAACCTCACATCCCCTCGACCCCTTAGCCCCGCAGCCCCTCGGCAATACGACGATTCGTCGTATTTCGTCCGGATGCAGGCGCAGCAAGGCTTTGCCGCCACTACCCACCACCCTGCCTGGAGTCAAAATGCCCATTCTTCAACAGATCAAAATACGACGAATCGTCGTATTGCCGAGGGCCGGGAGGGCAGTGGGTGTCTGTTCCCCGCACTGGGAGGCGCAATGGAACCCGGGAACTTTGAACTGGCCTCCTCTTTTCTCATTAGCAATATCGGGAAACCCGCCGGGTTTCCCCAAAGGTCTCCGACCTGTCCAGCCGGAGGTCCCAGCCTCAGCCGCTGAACCGCAACAGGCGACTGCCGCCGGGCGCGGCCGCCCGCCATTACAAAACGGCGGCACCGGGGACGCGACGCCGGATCATCTCCTGCACCAGGAAGGAGCCCACTTCCGAGGCAACCGTGCCGGGGCC
Organism: uncultured Bacillota bacterium; assembly: GCA_937868875.1. Classification (GTDB taxonomy): domain Bacteria; phylum Bacillota; class Sulfobacillia; order JAMDAP01; family JAMDAP01; genus JAMDAP01. The sequence goes on from CALMNP010000358.1 coordinate 1,169, forward strand.
GAACCCGGCGTCGTAACCCAACTCCACCGCCAGCTCGTGGCTGATGCGGGGGCCGCCGCAGACCAGGACGACGCGATCGCGAAGGCCCTCGGCCTCCAGCAGGTCGACCAGCTCCGTCAGGTCCGTGACGTGGATGTTCTTCTGGGTGACCACCTTGCTGACCAGGATGGCGTCGGCGCCCACCTCCACCGCCCTGGCCACCAGGACCTCATTGGGCACCTGCGACCCCAGGTTGTGCGTGACGAAGGCGGGGCTGGACTCCAGGCCGTAGTGGCCGTGGAAGCCTTTGCGGTTCATGATGGCGTCCAGGCCCACAGTGTGGGTGTCCGAGCCGGTGCAGGCCCCCACCACCACGACAGGCCGGCCCAGGTTCTCCCGGGCCTGGGCCGTGACCTCGTCCATGGTCAGGTGGTGGAAATCGGCCTGGGAGGCCTGGAGGTCGTCCGTGTCCACCTCGTGCCGGCAGGAGCCGTAGATGATGAAGAAAGTGTAGCCGACACCCATGTCCTGGTGATGCGCCACCAGCGGGTTATCCAGGCCCATCGACAGGGCGAGCCGCCGCGCCGCCTCCACCGCCTGGGGGCCGTCGGCCAGGGGCAGGGTGAAGCTGACCTGGACCTTGCCGTCGCCGGTTGTGTCTCCGTAGGGCTTGATCTTCACCGCACCGTCCCCCTCTCCGCCGCGCCCAGACCGTTTCGGACCCGGATCGAGGCCTCCGCGTCCGCATGCGCCTGACGTAGGGGTTCAGGCAGCATCAGGTGGGGGAAGGGTCCCAGATAGTCGGGGCCTTTGGGGATGACGCCGTCCAGGCCCTTGCCGCCGTCCACCGGCCTCTTCATGCCGGCGAACAGACCCTGTTCGATGGCCTGCATCAAGCCGACCCGTTCCACCTCTTCCAGCAGTTCCGTCGCCCGGTCCAACACCAGTTGGGCGCGCTGCTGCACGCGGCCGCCGGGCCGGAGGGTGATCTCGTCGCCCAGGTGACGGGCGTTCTTCACGATGTAGCGGAAGTTTTCAATGGAGAGATAGCGGTCCTGGAGGAACGGGGTGTGAATGGCTTCGGTCAGCATTCCGACCAGGTGGATGTGCTGATCCGTCATGACCGAAACCAGGTTGTGCATGGCGTCCAGCAGGTGGCCCTGAAAGATGTTGCCGGTCATGTGGCGCGTGGGCGGCATGTACTTGAGCGGCGCGCCGGGGAAGATCTCCCGGGCCAGCAGGGCCTGCGCCAACTCGTACAGGAAGCCGTCCTCGATGGTCGGGTCCATCTGGAAGGCGTGGCCGAGGCCCATCTGCTCCACCGGCAGGCCTGAGCGCAGGGCGAACTGCTCGTTGATGAACTGGCTGGCCAGCACGGTGTGGGCTGCTTCGTAAGACTCGGTGGTGGTCAGGTAGTTGTCTTCGCCGGTGTTGATGATGACGCCGGCGTAGGCGTTGAGCAGGCGCGAGAAGTACTGGTCGACGAACGTCCGCTTCATGTTGATGTCCCGGAACAGGATGCCGTAGAGCGAGTCGTTCAGCATCATGTCCAGGCGCTCCAGAGCGCCCATGGCGGCAATCTCCGGCATGCACAGGCCGGAGGCGTAGTTGGTCAGCCGCACGTAGCGGCCGACTTCCTCTGAGGCCTCGTCCAGAGCCTCTCGCATGATGCGGAAGTTGGCCTGCGTGGCATAGGTGCCGGCGAAGCCCTCGGTGGTGGGCCCGTAGGGCACGTAATCCAGGAGGCTCTGGGCGGTGGACCGGATGACGGCGATGACGTCGGCCCCCTGCTTGACGGCGGCCCGGGCCTGCACCACGTCCTCGTAGATGTTGCCGGTGGCGACGATGATGTAGAGCCAGGGAGTGGCCGGATCGCCCAGGCGGCGGATGCGTTCGTCCCGCTCCTGACGGTTGCTGCGAATCTTGATGACGGCGGTCTCGGCCAGGGAGTAGGCCAGGTCGTGTATGGCGCCGTCGTCGACGGGCTTCACTTCGGTCAGGTTGAGCCGGCCGCGGCCGACCGCCTCCGCCACCTCCTGCGCCGACAGTTCCAGCCGCAGCATGGCGTTGCAGAGCCAGTAGGCGGCGCCGCGGGAAAGGGCGTTGCGGGGGGCGGCTCCGGCGGGGCCTGCCACCTCGCCGGCCATGATGTTGTCCACGACGCAGTTGGGAAGCGGCACTCCGTCCGCGTCCACCCCGTTGACGTCGAGGAGCCGCAGGATGGCACGCTCCGTGGAGGTGGTGGTGTGCTGGTCAATATAGGCCTGGACCTGGCCGGTGATGCGGCGCGCCGCGTCCCGGGCCCGGCTGATCTGGCCGGGGTCGAGGCCGAGCTGGCTCTGCATGGGGTGAGTCCTCCTTGTCGGAGTGCGGATGTCAGTGGGGACCCAGGCCCGCCACCAGGTCGAAAGCCGGGGCCGGCGCGGCGACCCGTGCCACCTCGCGCCAGAGTTCCTCCGCGGGCAGCGACGGCCCGGTGGGTGACCAGGGGTTACAGGTGACCGCCGGCACGCGCAGGGCCTGGAGTACCTCCACCGTGCCTCCCCGACGACGGAAGCGCCGCCAGTCCAGGGGCTCGGGGAAGACGCGGGTGGCGTCGCGGACGATGAACCGGAGGCGCTGCGCCAACCCGGGTTCGGTGCCCGCGGCCCGCAGCAAGCCCGCCGGCAGGGCCCCGCCCAGGACCACCGCCCGGGTGTCGGGCCGGAGGGCCGCCAGGATATCCCCCCAGGCTCCGGCGGCTGTGGCCAGCCCCAGGTGGCGCGGGACCAGGTCTTCTCCCTCCAGGAGGGTCACGGCGCCCTGGTCCATGGCCTCCGACGCCCTGTCGCGGAGCCGCCCCGGCTCCAGCCCGGGCAGGCGCAGGACGTCCAGAGCCAGGGCGGTCTGGCGGGCAACGTCAACGGGCGTGGCGCCGAGAGCGGCTCCCGTCGCCACCACGGCAGCCTCCGTGACCCCCGGGGCGGCGGCGGCCAGGCGGTCCAGGGAGCCGTCGACCAGACAGAGAGAGGCCCCGTGGCCGTCCATGACCTCCAGGGCCTGGCGCAGCCGCGACGCGGTCCCCGGCCCAATGAGCAGCACGGTCCCCGCCCGCGTGACGCGCCCCACCAGGGCCTGGCCGAAGGGTGTGGTGAAGGGCAGGCGCTCCAGCGTTTCGATGGCGGCGCCGCCTTCCTTCAGGGCGTCCTCGGTGGTGGTCACCAGGGCCCCCTGCGGGGCCAGAATGGCGGGCTTGGGAAGCTCCGTCACGGCGTCCTTCCGCTCGCCGTCGCGGCCGGTGGAGCAGAGCCCCAGGGTCAGGCCGCGGGCCGCGGCCTCAGCGGCCAGGGCGCCCAGGGTCACGGTCTTGCCGACGTTCTTGGCCAGGCCAATGACCGCCAGGCGCCTGACCGCGGGGATGCCAGGGACGCCGGGGGCGCCGGGGACGGCGGGAGCGCCGGGCACCGCGGCGTCAAACAGGGCCGCAGCGGTCGGGCCGTGGGGGCTGAGGGACCCGTGGGCGCCGAAGGCCGGCGGGCCGTCAGTCTGCATCGACTAGCTCCAGGGGGGTGGGCTCCGTGGACCCGGCCGCCTCCTGACGGCGCCGGGCCGGCCCGCGGTAGGGCACCGCCTGCTTCGGCGACAGCACCCGCTGCTGGCCGCTCTCCAGGGAGGCCACGCCGTAGTCGATGGCCTCGTGGCGGGTCTTGCAGATGGGGCAGACGCCGTCGTTCTGCTCCTGTTTCACCACCGTGTCGTAGGCCTCGGTGGGCTCGTTGTAGACCGTGATGACCCCTTCGAAGTTGCGCAGCACCGTCTTGCCTGGGGCCTGCGAGATGACGTAGTTGGGCATCACCGGAATCTTGCCGCCGCCGCCGGGGGCGTCCACCACGAAGGTGGGCACCGCGTACCCGGAGGTGTGGCCGCGCAGGGCCTCGATGATCTCGATGCCGCGGCTGACCGGCGTCCGGAAGTGGGAGAGCCCCTCCGAGAGGTCGCACTGGTAGAGGTAGTAGGGCCTTACCCGGAACTTGACCAGGCCGTGCACCAGCTTCTTCATCGTCACCGGGCAGTCATTGATGCCCTTCAGCAGCACACTTTGATTGCCCAGGGGGATGCCGGCGTCGGCCATCAGGTCCAAGGCCCGCTTGGACTCCGGCGTCAGCTCGTGGGGATGGTTGAAGTGCGTGTTGACCCAGATGGGGTGGTACTTCTTGAGCATGTTCACCAATTCGGGCGTCACGCGCTGCGGCATGACCACCGGCATGCGCGTGCCGAAGCGGATGATCTCCACGTGCTCGATCTCCCGGAGCTTTTTGACCACGTACTCGATGTTCTTGTCCGCCACCATCCAGGCGTCGCCGCCGGAGATAAGCACGTCGCGGATCTCCGGATGGTTGCGGATGTACTCGATGCCTGCGTCCACGCGAGGAAAGTTGAAGGGCACCTCGGCGTGGGAGACCAGGCGCCGGCGCGTGCAGTGCCGGCAATACATGGGGCAGACGTCCGTGATCAGGAAGAGCACGCGGTCCGGGTAGCGGTGGGTGAGGCCCGGAACCGGCATGTCCTCGTCCTCGGCCAGGGGGTCCTCCAGCTCAAACCGGGAGACGTTCAGCTCCACCTGCCGGGGCACGGACTGCAGGCGGACCGGGTCGTTCGGGTCGCTGGGGTCGATGAGGGAGGCGTAATAGGGAGGAATGGCCATCTTGAAGTGGTCCAGACCGGTGCGCAGCACCGCCTCCTCTTCCGGCAGCAGGTCGATGACCTGGCGAAGTTCGTCGGCGGTCTGGATGCGGTTCGCGGCCTGCCACTTCCAGTTGCTCCACTGCTCGTCGGTCACGTTCTTCCATAGCGGGATGTCACGAAAATGCCGTGTGGCCATGGGCTCTTCCTCCTTGGCAAGGGTGGCGGGCGCGGGGCGTCGGTGGCTTCAGGCGTATAGGGTCTCGAACATCCGGCGCAGGCTCTCGCTTTCCCGCAGGCACTGCAGGGCCAGGTCCGCATGCCCCCTGGTATAGCCGTTGCCGATGACCATGTTCACGTCCAGGCCAACGCCTTCCGCTCCCAGGGCGGCAGCGGTGAAGCTGGTGGCCATACTGAAGAAGTAGACCGTGCCGCCGTCACGGGTGGCCAGGATGGAGGCCATCTCCGTGCCGGGGACGTTGACGCAGTTGATGGCGACGTCGGCCATGGCGCCGCCGGTGGCCTCGGCCACGGCGGTCATGGCGTCCAGGGCCCGGGTGGCGTCGACCTGGATGACCCGGTCGGCGAACCCGGCCTGTCGCGCCCGCTCCAGGCTGGCCTGGCCGTAGTCCAGCACGATGACCTGACCCTCCGGCCCCGCCTGCTTCTTAGCCTGGTAGGTGACCAGGAGGCCGGACTTGCCGCCGCCTCCCAGGACCACGACGCGGTGGCCCGGCTTCACCAGCCGTGCGGTCTGCGCCGGGGCGCCGGCCACGTCCAGCACCGCCAGAGCCAGGTTTTCGGGGAGGTCGTCCGGCAGTCTGGCGTAGAGACCGCTGGCGAAGAGCACGGCCTTGCCCTGCACGTCGACCTGGTCGGTATCCAGATGGACCTTCTCAATCCGGTCCAGTGAAAGCGGCGTCAGGGACAGGGAGACAAGGGTGGCCACGGGGTCGCCCGGCTTGAGGCTCACCTGACCCTCCAGTTCCCGGCCCACCTCTGCGACGGTGCCGATGAGCATGCCGCCGGAGCCGGTGACCGGGTTGTGCAGTTTGCCGCGCTGCTCCACAATGTCCAGGATGGCGCCTGCAACGGCTTCCTCCAGCCCCGGTCCGCCGATGGCCGAGCGCTTCTCGCGCGCCGCCTGTATCATCTGTGTGAAGCTGGCGGCGTCGATGTTGAGGCGGCGGACGTCAATCAGGATCTCGTCCGGGCCGCACACCGGCCGATTGTCGATGCGCCAGGCGGGCTGGGGCAGGGAGCCGGACGGCTCCAGTGAGCGATGAATGCCCAGGCGTCGGG
>CALMNP010000359.1 GCA_937868875.1 uncultured Bacillota bacterium
CCCCTCATGGAGGACCCCACATTGCCCATTCTGGAAGCCCGTCACCTGACCAAGGAATTCAAGCGCTACAAGAGCCGCCCCGGCCTGGCCGGGGCTTTTCGCGATCTCTTCTCCCGCCAGGTCACCACGTTTCGGGCCGTGGACGATGTCAACCTGACCCTGGAGCCGGGAGAGATGGTCGGTTACATCGGCCCCAACGGTGCCGGCAAGTCCACTACCATCAAGATGATGACCGGTATCCTGGTTCCCACCTCCGGCGATCTGAGGGTCAACGGGTTCGTCCCCTGGCGGGAGCGGGAGCGGTTCGTCCGCACCATCGGCGTTGTCTTCGGCCAGCGCAGCCAGCTCTGGTGGGACATTGCCGTTCGTGAGTCGTACAGCCTGCTGCAGAAGATCTACCGGGTGCCGGACGACCAGTACCGCCGGCACTTTGGCGAGCTGGTCGACGTCCTGGGCCTGAGTGAGCTGATGGACATCCCCGTGCGGAAGCTGTCCCTGGGGCAACGCATGCGCTGCGAGCTGGCGGCGGCGCTGCTGCACAACCCGCCGCTGGTGTTTCTGGACGAGCCGACCATCGGTCTGGACGTAGTCGTCAAGCTACGCATCCGTGAGTTTCTGCATGATGTCAACCGGCGCTACGGCACCACCATCCTGCTGACCACCCACGACCTCTCCGACATCGAGGCCCTGTGTCAGCGGGTCGTCATCCTGGACCAGGGACGCATCCTTTACGACGGCGGCCTGGATGACTTGCGGCGGGACTGGGCCGGCGAGCGGGTCGTCCGCATGCAATTTGCCCAGCCGGTGCCGGCACTGGCCGAACCCCTCACGGCCGCGGCGCTGGACTCAGACAGTCAGCCGCTGCTGGGTCGCCTCCCTGTGCGCTGGACAAAGGAGGACGACCTGACCTGGGAGGCGGTGCTGACCGACCAGCACCTGACGGTGTCCGACTTCCTGGCCCTGGTCGCATCCTACCATCCGGTCCGCGACATCTCCGTGGTGGAAACGCGCCTGGAGGAGGTCATCCGCCGGATCTACGAGGGAGGCGAGCCGCATGGGGCTTGACCTCTCACTCTGGCCGGCCTACTTGGAAATGGCCCGGGTGAGGTTCCTCACCTGGCTGGCCTACCGCGTCAACTACTACAGCGGCATTCTGGTCTACACCATCAACATCGGCGCTTACTACTTCCTCTGGCAGGCCATCTACCACGGGCGCACTACCCTGGGCGGGCTGACCGCGGCCCAGATGACCTCCTACGTGACCATCGGCTGGCTGGCCCGAGCCTTCTACTTCAACGGCCTGGACCGGGAGATCGCCGACGAGATTCGGGACGGCACCGTGGCCGTGCAGCTCATCCGGCCCTACAACTACCTGCTGGGCAAGTCCATTGGGGCTCTGGGCGAGGCGGCCTTCCGCCTGCTCTTCTTCACCGTCCCCGGCCTGGGGCTGGCCCTGCTGCTGTTCCCCGTGCGGCTTCCCGGCAACGCCCACTCCTGGGGACTCTTTGGCCTGGCCACGGTGATGAGCTTTCTGCTCAACACCCAGATCAACATCGTCACGGGGCTGCTGGCCTTCTTCATGCTCAACAACACCGGCCTCATCCAGGCCAAGCGCATCCTGATCGACCTGCTGTCAGGTGTGTTCCTGCCCCTCAGCTTCTATCCGATCTGGGCCTTCCGAATCCTCAGATGGCTGCCGTTCCAGGGCATCAGCTACGTCCCCAACCTGGCCTTCAGCGGGGCGCTCACGGGCCGGGGCTTCTGGCAGGCCTTTGCCCAGCAGGCAGGGTGGGTCCTGGCCCTGGCCGTCCTTATCACCTGGATGTGGCGGCAGGCCCGGCTCCGCCTTGTTGTGCAGGGCGGTTGAGGCCGCAACTCAAGGGGGTTGAACGGACAATTGAGGTACTACCTGGACCTGATCTGGGCCTACGCGGCCCAGTACCTGAAAGGAAGAGCCGCCTACAGCAGTGACTTCCTGGCCGCCCTCTTCTCCGAGGTACTGTCGCAGCTCAGCAGCGTGGTCTTCGTCCTGGTGGTCTTCACGCAGGTCCCCGACCTCCAGGGCTGGAACCGGGCCGAGATGATCTTTCTCTACGGCTACTTCCTTGTGCCTTTCGCCCTCTTTCAGGGTGTGGCAGCCAACCTCTGGAGCTTCGGCGACCGCTTCATCATCAAGGGTGAACTGGACCGCATCCTGACCCGGCCCGTCAACCCCGTGCTGCAGCTGGTGCTGGAGGGGTTTGAGCTGGAGTCGCTGCTGGGCGTGGTCTCAGGCCTGATCGTCATGGCCGTATCAGGCCGCGGCCTGGGCCTCCACTGGGGCTGGGGCCAGACGGCGGCGCTCCTGCTATTGAGTGTCAGCGGGGCCCTGGTCTACGTGGGCCTCTACGTCACCCTGGCCACCCTCGCCTTCTGGACCGACAGTCGCACCGGCCTGATGCCCCTGCTGTGGAACTTCAACGCCTACGCGCGCTACCCGGTCTCCATCTACAACCGCCTCCTGCGCCTGGTGCTGACCTGGGTGCTGCCCTTCGCCTTTGCCGGGTCGATTCCGGCAGCCGCCCTGCTGGGGCGGGACGGCATGCTGCGCCT
>CALMNP010000360.1 GCA_937868875.1 uncultured Bacillota bacterium
TCATGACACTCTGCTTCATGTCAACCGAAACATTGGCCTGGTGGCGGCGCCCCTCCTGGTCGACGACGACCCAGTCGGAGAAATCCTCTTTCACCCGCTGTGGCGCTCTGTTGGTACCATGAATGCCCAGGGTGATCCACGTCTGCCCGTCCCTGGTGTCACACCCGCGGTAGTCGAACCAGAGGTCTGTGCCGTAGTCGGAGCGCCGCCCCTCGACGTCGAGAGTGATGACTGGCCCGCCGGAGACCCAAATGGGAGTTCCCCGGCGGATGACCAGGCGCACCACGTCTTCAACGAACGGCCCGACTGATGCTGCCAGGCCGCCAATCGCGGGTGAAAGAGCCAGCCCTCCCGCCAGAACGACAGTCGCCGCCACCAGGGCCATTCGCCGTCGACGGAACAGCCGGCTGCGCGTTCTCACGAGGCGTTCCAGAGCAGCGGCCCGCTCGGCCGGCAGCGCCTCTCCCTCCAACCAGGCCTGGGCCGAAGCCGCTAGCGCGTGATCGAGGTCCACACTCTGTCCCTCCCTTGGGTATCTTCCTCCCGGAGTCGCTGACGCAGAGCCCTGGTGGCACGGTGCAGTCGGGACTTTACCGTTCCCTCCGGGGCCTTGAGGAGTGCCGCGATATCGGTCACCTCCAGGTCAGCCAGGCAGCGGAGGGCCAGGACCTGCCGGTGGGGTGCATCCAGTCCGGCCACCTCAGACCACAGCAGGTGCAGGTCAAAGCTTTCCTCAGGTCCCGGGGAGGGGTCGGGCCGCTGGTCCAGACCGTCATCCAGGGGCAGTACCCGGCTCTGAGCCCGAAGACGGAGTCGCCGCCCCGCAACGAGGGATAATGGGCGTAGGCCTCCACCGTGGCCTCCTGCACCAGGTCCCAGGCGTCGTCCTCCTGGCCCAGCAGCATGCGGGCCAAGCGGAACAGCCTGCCCTGCTCACGACGCAGGAGGCCCAGAAAGTGTTCGTCATCCTGACGCACCCCACCGCCCCCTTCCGGGTGCTCTCACTCAATAGACAAGGCAGGCCGGTCAAACGTTCCCGTCAGGTCCCGAAATCTATCGCGCTGTTCGACAGGCCAGACGTGGTTAGAGCCGGGCCTACCCGGTGCGGCTTGGCCCCTGAACCGGCCAGGGGTCAGGCAGG
>CALMNP010000361.1 GCA_937868875.1 uncultured Bacillota bacterium
TGCGAAAGTGTTCCGGCCCGAGCTGCTGGGAGGTAGACCGAAAACCGAGAGGCTTCCTTTCCCATGGTCTCGGTCCTGCCCCCCATCCTATCCTTCCCCAACAACCCGGGCAGTGACGTACGTCACGGAGCGGCAGGCCGAGGCGACGTGCTGTCAGTGGCCTCGGGGCCGCCGGGACGGCGGCGGCGGCCGTGATAAAATGGAAGGGCGGCGCTGCGCCGCCTCTCATTCAGGCCCCAAGGAGGCATCCATGGCCGACAACACTCGGGCGGCCCTCGAAGCTCTGCGCAAATTGCCGCTCTTCGCTCTGTTCTCCGATGAGGACCTGAAGCGCCTCATCCCCATCCTGCACGAACGGCGTGTGGACAGGGGCCAGGTCATCTTCAGCCAGGGCGGCGAACTGGACACCGTGTACCTCATCTTCTCCGGGCGCGTCAAGGTGGTCATGGTCACCGAGGACGGTCTGGAGCAGGTCATGAACATCCTGTCGGCCGGCGACATCTTTCCCCACGTGGGCTTTCTGGAGGGCGGCAGCTATCCGGCCACTTCGCTGGCACTGGAGGACACCCGCCTCGCCTGCCTCCGCCGGTCGGACTTTCTGGCCCTGGTCCGTCAGCACGGCGACCTGGCTGTGCAGTTGTTGGTCATGCTGGGGGATACCATACGCGCCCTGCAGGACCGCATCCGGGACCTGTCGCTGCGCAGCCTCCAGGGGCGATTGGCCGCCGCCCTGTGGCGCCTGGCCAAACAGGCCTCGACGGGCCCCGGCAAACCCGTGACCATCGGCCTCACCCACCAGGAGTTGTCCAGCCTGGTAGGCGCCTCCCGCGAGAGCGTCTCCCGGGCGCTCAGCATCCTGCGGCGGGAGGGGCTGGTGGAGACCGGAGCCGGCGGACTCCGCCTGCCCGACCCGGACCGTCTCCTGGACCACCTCTAGAGAAGCCCGGCTGAGCCGTTTACCAAACATCGCCCCGAAAGCCCCTGGCTTCAGCCATGGGGATGTAGGGCGTGTTCCAGGCCTTTGTCGAATCATTCCAGGCGACTGTTCGCTCCATGATTATCCAGGCACCAGGTATAATAGAGGTGGCCGTGCAGCGAGTCGTAGCAGCGAGGCAAATGGAGGTAAGCGCGATGCGCAAGACCTACAAGTTTCGCCTGGAGCCGACCGCACAGCAAGAGCAGGTCCTGGACCGCTGGCTCTACCTCTGCCGCCACCTCTACAACGCGATGCTGGAACAGCGGATCTTCGCCTGGCGGCAGCGGCGCAAGAGTATCAGCAAGTACGACCAGATGCGGGAACTGCCTAACCTCAAGGCTGAAATGCCCGAGTACGCCGAGATCGGCTCCCAGGTGCTTCAGGATGTGGCCAAGCGCCTGAACC
>CALMNP010000362.1 GCA_937868875.1 uncultured Bacillota bacterium
GTGCCAGCTGGGCTGTCAGCAGGTCCCATGTCCTCTGTCGATCCACGGGCTGGGAGAAGGCGATGTCCAGCTGCGCCTCCCCGGGGCGGAAGATCGCTGGGAAGCCGGAATCCGTGGATGCTGCAACGATGGTTTTGCCGGGCAGGTAGCTGGGGCCGCTCAGCCTGATGTCGACCTGTGTGACCTCGACGAATGTGACCTGGAAGGCGACGTCCTTTGACAGCACGCTTCCGTCCTCGCCCCGCACGCCGGCCGCGAGCCGCACGTCAACGGTGCTGCCCGGAGCCGGTTCCCGGAAGATGAGGCTGGCCTGTGCCCAGTCTTTGCCGGCGGTGGAGGTGCCCTGCTCCCAATCGACGTGGTCCAGGACCGTGACCGGAGTCACGGAGAGTTGCTGTTTCGCCAGTGCCAGGTCCAGGTGGCGTTCCCACCGTAGCTGCACGGAGTGGGAATAGTTCTTGCGAACCGCTACCTGCACCGTACCCTGGGGAGGCCGCGGTTTGCCGTCATAGTTCACCAGGACGGCGGGCGGCTCGAGTGCCGCACCTCCCATGTCTGAAGGGTTCAGGACATGCGAGGATGGCGCTGGCCTGACGGGGTTCGTCCCCGCGGGACGCGAGGAACAGCCCGCCAGCGGAAACACGACCAGCACCATGAGAGCCAGCACCGCAAGCCTTGGTCTTGGCAAGGGCCGGGGCGGCCAGTTGGACGACTTCATCGAATCAACCTCTGTTCTGCGGTCCCCTGCTCAGTGCAAGACGGGATCCAGGTCCAACGGTCGGAGTTCGCCTGTTGCTGACGTGTTAGTGCCAGCCAGAGTGGTTCTTGTTCGTGAAGTTGATCGCCCAGACAGAGCATAAGCCAGCGGTGCGTCCAGCCCTGTTCGCCGGCTAAGGCTGCGCTTGGCCCAAGGTGGGGCAATTCCGTACCACCATGGATGCTTCAGCTGAGGGTTCGGACTTAATGACCATTGATGCTCTACGTTGCCGAAATGGACAACCAGAGCAATTGGTGGGTCGTCTTTGGACACGCTGAACAGCCACCGGTGGTAGTCGTCAACCTCAGAGTCGATACGCCCCATTACGGGGACCCGGGTCCCCTGCCCTGTCATCAGCCAGGCCGTGGCCCCCTCGGGTAGGCAGGAGAGCACATCTACCGAGTATTGCTTCGGTTGAGCGTAGGCAAGCGACACGACCCGAACGTACGAGTACGGCTGATAATGTCTAAAACTGCTGGCACCATAGCCTACATTCAGCACCGCCGCTAGAGGGACCAGGTACACAGCCCACAGGCCTACTAGTCCTAAGACTGCCAGCCCCGGGAAGACAAGTTTCCTCGAACTCAAAGGGCTCACCCCACTGAACGCCCCTCGGCGCCCTAGTGTGAACCTTCCTCACGGTCCCTACTACATTAGTCCTAGACGGAACTGCTGAGGGCCTGGATTCGGGTTCCAACCAAGTCACCCTCGCCGGT
>CALMNP010000363.1 GCA_937868875.1 uncultured Bacillota bacterium
GGGACGCTTCCTCCTGGTTCATGGGGTTGAGCAGGTAGCCGGCGACGCGGTCCGCCAGGGCTGCGTCCCGCCCGCGGATGGGGCCGAGGATGAGGCGGGGCTTCTTGTCGACGGCGTAGGTGTAGTCGTTGACGGGGTAGTTGTCCCAGATGATCGGCTTGCGCCTGACGATGGCGGCGAAGGCGTCGGCCTCCGCGGCGGTGATCTGCCGGGAGACGACGTCCGGCCCCGTCCAGATCAGCGGGATGCTGGGGTCAAGCTTGGCGCCCAGGCTGGTCAGGTAGACGTCCGCCCTGGTGCCCCAGTAGTGGCTGGGGGTCATCCAGAGGGTGAAGGACGCGTCCCTGGCGCGCTGGGTCTTGTTGAGCCAGTTGGCCAGGTCGGCCTGCGCCAGCGCATAGTCGTTGCCGTAGGCCGCTGCGTCGGTCGGGCTCAGCTGTTCGGGCACGTCGTCCACGGAGAACATGACGGTGTGGATGCCCAGCGCCCCCAGCTGGTCGACCTTGGCGGTCAGGGCCTGACGGTCCGCGTCGCTGCTGTAGGTGATGTCGAGTCCCGGGCTGATGGAGTAGACGAAGCCGACGCCGTCCTGCCGCGCCCTTTCCAGCAGGGCGCGGAAGCGGGCCAGTTCGGCCTCCGGGTAGAGCCTGCGCCACTCGGCGCGCTGGTAGGGGTCGTCCTTGGGAGCGTAGACGTAGGTGTTCAGGCCTACCCGGGCCATAAAGTCGAAGGCGGCAAGCCGCTTCGCCTGGGTCCAGGGGGCGCCGTAGAAGCCCTCCACGATGCCGCGGACGGCGAAGGGACTGTTTCGGGCGTCGATCCAACGCGGCTGGTTCGACGGGACCGAGGGCGTCGGCCGCCCGGCGGGAGGGGGCGGGTTGGTCGGAGGCGGCCCCTGGCGCCGCGCCGCCCGGGGCGCGCAAGCGCTGAGCGTGAGCGCGCAGGCGCTGAGCGCGAGGGCTGCGGCGGCGGCTCCGGCGATGAGGCGAAGCGGGTGCATGGCGGTTCACCTCGATTGGATTGGTGCCTCGGGATTCACGCGTCTTCCATGCTATAATGGGCGGGAAGCAGGTGACAGCATGCTCCGATCCCTGGCCCCGACCTGGTTTGTCGAGAGCATCTACGATCTGGACCTGGACAGGCTCTGGCAGCGCGGCATCCGCGGCATCATTACGGATCTCGACAACACGCTCATTGAATGGAACGGCCCCGAGCCGGACGAGCGGCTCCTGGAATGGACGCGGCGCGTGCGGGAACGCGGCTTCAAGGTCTGTATCGTCTCCAACAACGGCCATCTGCGAGTGGAGGCGTTCGCCCGCCACCTGGACGTGCCGTTCCTCTCCAAGGCCGGCAAGCCGCGGCGCCGCGGCCTGAGGGCGGCCATGGACATCCTGGGAACGACCCCGCAGACCACCGCCCTGCTGGGAGACCAGGTCTTCACCGACGTGCTCGGGGGCAACCGCCTCGGCCTGACGACCATACTGGTTCGCCCCATCGCCAAGAAGGAGTTTCTCGGCACGCGCATGGTTCGACGCGTGGAGGGGCTGGTTCTCGCCGCGCTTCGCCGCCGGGGAATGCTGGACAAGCCCTGATTCCGCGCGCTTTTGCCGCAACAGACCAGAATTTCTAATTTGACCCAGGAACTGACACACTTTGACATCTGGACTAGCCTATAATAGCCCCAGTAAGTGGCCTGGGGAGGCAAGTACAGTTGATCAAGGTCCTCGTAGCGGACGACCATCCCATGATCCGGGAGATTGTGCGCGAATACCTCGAACTCTTTCCGGAGGAATTCGACGTGGTGGGGGTCGTCGGTAACGGGCAGCAGGCGGTCCAGATGGCGTGCGAGCTCGGTCCAGACGTGGTGCTGATGGACGTGCGGATGCCCGTCATGGACGGGATTGAAGCAACCCGTATCCTTAAGGCGCAGAGCCACCCCGGGCTCGTGATCACCTACACCAGCTTCCTGTATGAGCAGTTGCACGACCTGGCCCTGGAGGCCGGCGCCGTGGAGCACCTGCTCAAGCCCTTCGAGCTGGACGAGCTGGGGCAGAAGATCCGGGACGTGGTGCAGCGGAACCGCCACCAGCGGGAAGCGGCCCACCAGATCGCCTGAACCTGCAGCAGGCGGGCCGCGCCGGCCGGGGCCGCGCGTTCCGGGTGGCCAGAGACCTCGCCACATGATAGCCCGTTCGGCGCAAAGCGCGCCGGGACGGGCCTTTTTGTGCCCTTGCCCAGTGATTTCCTTGGCAGTCCAGGCCTTGCCCGTCATATCCTGCAGCAGGGCACGGGCCGCCGTCCGGCAGGCCCTCCCCAGGGCAGGGGTGGGGGTGTCCATGGAGGAGAGACCGCTTACCGTCCGCCGACCGGTCGCGTCCCTGGAACTGCTGGCTGCAGGCGAGGCGGGCGAACTGCTCAACTTCTTGCGGCGCCACATCCGGCAGGTGCGCAGCGACAACCCGGTGCTGCGTTCCTACCGCTTGCACGACGTGGGGTTCGTCCCCAAGGGCACGCGCGTGGAGCTTCGCTTTTACTTTCTGCGCGGGTCGCGTGAGCCCATGCCCACGGACTTTGATCCGGAGTGACTTAGGGGCCAGGCTGCCAGGGATTTCCGCGGGCAGCCTCGAACTGATGGCTTGGAGGTGAGACCATGCTCCTCGACGGCATCTGGCAGGCGACCCTTTCTCCCCTCGAGGGGGACAAGGCTTCGCGGCCCGGCTTTTCTCACGACGCCTGGCTGGAGGTGCCGGTGCCGGCCCACTGGCAGCAGGTCCCAAACCTGGCCTACCATACAGGGACCCTCTGGTACCGTCGGGTGTTCGACCTGGAGGCCTTGCCGCAGAGTGCCTGGGCCCGTCTTACCCTGGAGGGCACCTTCTACCGCGGCCGCGTCTGGCTGAACGGCGCCTTGCTCGGGGAGCACGAGGGTTACTTCCTGCCTGCCACGTATGCAGTGGAGGATCATCTCCAGCCGGGAGGAAACGTCCTGGCCGTAGAGGTATCCTGCCCCGCCGAGACCGACGTCAGGCGTAAGAAGCAGATTACAGGCATCTTCTCGCACTGGGACTGCAAGGACCCCCTGGCCGAGCCGGGGGGCCTCTGGCGCAGCGTCCGCCTGGAGTGGGGGACGGGCCCACGTCTTCAGGCCCTGCAGCTTCGGCCGGACCTGCTCAGCGATGCCCTGGCCCTGGTGCACATCACCGCTGATGTGGAGGCGTTCGCTGAGGAGCGCCTGGAGTGGGAGGCGCGGGTGGAGCCCAGCACGTTCAGTGGCGAGCCTGTCACCGTTCACGCCGTGGTCGACCTGAAGCCCGGCCTGAACCACCTGCGCCTGGCCGTGCCGGTGAGCGATCCCAAGCTCTGGTGGACCTGGGACCAGGGCACGCCCCACCTCTATGAGGTGGCGGTCGGCGGCCAGGCGGCCTCCGGGCCTCTGCCCTTCGTCACCCGTCTGCTGGGGCTGCGCACGGTGGAGATGCGCGACTGGCAGGTCTACTTGAACGGGCGCCGCATCTTCCTGCGGGGCGCCAACTACGCCCCGGCCGACACCCGGCTGGCCGCGGCGCGGCCCGAGGACTACCAGCGGGACGTGCGCCTGGCCGTGGAGGCCAACATGAACGCCCTTCGGGTTCACGCCCACGTGGAGAAGCCCGCCTTCTACGAGGCGGCCGCCCGCGAGGGCGTGCTTCTGTGGCAGGACTTCGCTTTGCAGTGGGGCTATGACCATTCCATCTTGCCGGAAGCCGAGCGCCAGATTCGCGGCATGGTCCGCCTGCTGGGCAGCGAGACCGCCATCGGCATCTGGTGCTGCCACAACGAGGCCTTCGCCCTGGCCGACACCAACACCCCGGGTCTCAGACAGTTGACGGGCAACGTCGCCCACATCGTCGGCACCTCCTGGTACAAGCGGGTCATGGACCCGGTTCTGGCCCAGGCGGTGCAGGATGAGGACCCGAGCCGCCCGGTGGTGCCTTACTCCGGAGACTACGGCCTCCTGCACGGCGGCCAGGACACCCATCACTACTGGGGCTGGTACGTGGGGCGGATGCAGGACCTGGAGCGCATCTTCAAGGCGTTCCCCAGGACGGCGCGCTTCGTGAGTGAGTATGGGGCGCAGGCCTTCCCGGATGTGGAGAGCTGCCGCGAGTTCGTGCACGGCGACTGGCCCGACCTCAACTGGGGCGAGCTGGAGTCGCGCTTCATGCTGCAGCGGGACATCATGGCCCGCTATGTCGACCCGGCGCAGAGCCAGAGCCTGGAGGAGTACGTGGCCGCTACCCAGGAGTACCAGGCCACGCTGCTCAAGTACTACAACGAGCAACTGCGGCGGAGGAAGTACCGCCCCTGCGGCGGCGCCATACTCTTCCTGCTCACCGACGGCTCGCCGGGCATCTCCTGGTCCCTGGTCGATTACCGGCGCCGGCCGAAACGGGCCTATGAGCAGGTGCGCCGGGATTTCTCGCCGGTCCACGTCATGGCCGACTGGCCCGCCGACGCCTACACGCCCGGGCAGGCCTTCCGGACCGGGGTGACCTTCGTCAACGACCGGCCGCACCCGGTGGAGGCGCGGTGGACCTGGCATATCCGTCAGCAGGACCAGGTGCTGGCCGCCGACACGCAGGCGGTGCAGTTGCCCGCGGACAGCGTGGTGGAGGGACCGGCGATTCGCTGGACTCTGCCCCTGGGGCTGTCGCCTGAGCCGCTGGTCCTGGCCCTTCGCCTGGAGTCGCGCGGCGACCTGCTGTCGACGAACGAATACCGGCTCAACCTGAAGCCGGCGCCGGCGCGGGAGAGAGGTCCCCGGCAGGGAGGCGGCAAGCTGTGAGGACCCCGGACATGGGCCCCGGCGCGACGCTGGCGGTCCTGGGCGATCCCGTCGCCCACTCGCTCTCGCCCGCCATGCATAACGCAGCCTTCGCCTCCCGCGGCCTGGACGCGGTCTACCTGGCCCTGCGGGTGGAGGCCTCCCAGTTGGCCGCCGCCCTCCAGGGCGCCCGGGCCATGGGCTTCCGCGGTGTGAACCTGACGGTGCCCCATAAGGAGGCCGCTCTGCTGCTGCTGGACGAGGTGGAGGACCGGGCCGCCCGCGTGGGTGCGGTCAACACGGTGGCTTTCGGCGAAGACGGCCGCGCCGTCGGGCACAACACCGACGGCCCCGGCTTCCTCTGGTCCCTGCGGGAACTGGCCGGTTTCAGCCCGGCCGGCTGCCGGGCCCTGGTGGCAGGAGCGGGCGGCGCGGCCCGGGCGGTGGTGGCGGCCCTGGCGGAGGCCGGGGCGGAGCGGGTCGACGTGGTCAACCGCACGCACAGCCGGGCCGAGGCCATGCTGGATGCCCTGGCCCGGGCGGGCTTCAGCCATCGCGGCGAGGCCCTGGAGCCGGCGACGTCGGACGAGGCCCTGCACCACGCGGACCTGGTGGTGAACTGCACCACTCAGGGGCTCTGGCCGGACGTGGACAGGATGCCGCCCCTGGACCCGTCCATGATGAAGCCGGGCGCCCTGGCTGTGGACACCATCTACAACCCCCGGCCCACCCGCTGGCTCGCGGCGGCTGCCCGCCGCGGCTGCCGCACCCTGGACGGCCTGGGCATGCTGGCGGGACAGGCCGCCCTGGCCTGGGAGGCCTGGTTCGGCCAG
>CALMNP010000364.1 GCA_937868875.1 uncultured Bacillota bacterium
TTTGGAGGCCGTCCTGTACTTTGCCACGGTGATTCGGTCTTGTGTGCGGTCATTCAGCAAGGGCCTCAGTTTGAGGGATACGACCCGCCCGATGACGGCGGCGCTGTCACCGGCGTGGCGCTATCCTCCGGAGTCTGGCGCCAGACGGCCATGGGCTCCCAGTAGCTGAGCGGCTCGAGACCCAATCGCCAGAGCGCCACGCCCTTTAGGTTGTACTGCCGGGCCAGGGCAAGCTTGGCCTGAAGGCTGCGTTCGTCGGGAAACCAGACGGTGTGGGCCTGGTCTGCGTTGCCGTAGACGGCCACGCTCTCGCCCATCACGGGGTCCCAGTGCGCTTGGGCCTGCGTCTGGCTGAGCAGCCGGTCGGCGTTGCGCCCCGTCACCGTCTTGGCGCCGCTGCTGCCATCGCCGCCTCCGGCCGCGCCCTCCCCACCGGATGCCGGCTGGTTGGAACTGGCCCAATCATAACCGTAGCCGGGTACGTTCAGAATGATCTTCTTTGTGGGCACTACGGAGATGGCGTAACGGACAACCTTCTCCGTCCAGGGGAGTGAGGCCACGGGCCCCGGCGGCCCCAGGCGGTAGTGCTCGTCGTAGGCCATGATGTACATTTCGTCGAGAAGGGCCCCCAGGGCCGGGTAGTCAAAGGCTCCGCTCCAGGAACTGTGCGGCGAATCCGCCACCTTGGCCGGCACGGCCATGCTGAGGGTCAGCCCCTCTGCCTTCGCCGCCTGGCTCAGTTCGCGTACGTAGGATGTCAGCTCGGCACGCAGCTCCTTCGGCACGCCTTCGAAGTCCAATTGAATGCCGGCGGCGCCGTACTCCCTGGCCTTGGCCACCATGGCTGCCTGAGAGCGCGCGCGAGCGGCCGGGTCGGTGAGCAGCAGACGTGCGGTTTCGGCGGAGAAGTCGTCGTTGGTCATGTTAGCAAACAGGAGGATTCGCTTCGGCTGGGCCACCACCCCACGCAGCACGAAGGGGTCCTTGCCCTGCAGTTCTCCGTCGGGCGTAAAGCCGTAGGAGAAGGCAATGACCTGATCGAGATGGGGAGAACGCTGTTGCAGAGTGCGCAGTGATTCCAGGTCGTAGCCCACCCAGTACCCCGCGACCCAGAAGCCCTGGCCGGGGCCCGACGCGTCCAAAGGCCGGTCCAGGTAGGCTCGGAGCCAGACCGGGTCCCACACGGGGACAACCGACCGGGCGGCTCCCATCTGATAGGCGGCGACCGTCGCGCCGGCGGCCGCCAACAGAATCAGAAGGGCGGCCAACCAGGCGCGGAGCCGGGAGCGGCCTCGCGACGGCGGCGTCGGGTAGAGCGACGGCTGGGGTATCGGTGCGACCACAAGGTCACCTCCTGTCTGTCTCCTGAACTAAGACGGGGTCGCTTTCATATGGTTTCCAGAACACTACATAACACAAATGCATCAGGGAAGATTCTTGTCGCGATGGGCTATATCCTGTCGGTGGAGAATCTGGCAGGCGTGCCAGGCCATCGGTGCTCCGGCGGCGGGCGCCCTTTCTGTCAGGCGATCTGACAACTGCCGCATTTTAGCATATAAAAATGTCACTTGGGTAGCAGGCAAAAGGAACTTACACGGCGAACTGTAGTACATCTTTTGGGCAGATGGGGTGGTCGGCGGAATGAGCGCCCTCGCAGCCGAGCCGTTGCCGGAGTCCGCCATGGTCCGCTTCAGCGGCGTCAACAAGCACTTCGGGCAGCACCACGTCCTGAAGGACGTCAACCTTCAGGTCAATGTCGGAGAAAAAGTCGTCGTGATCGGACCCAGCGGTTCGGGCAAGAGCACCCTCATCCGCTGCATCAACGGCCTGGAACGGCCCAGCAGCGGGCAGGTGGTGGTTCTCGGGCAGGATGTGACCCGGCCCGGCGCCGACCTGGCCCGGGTCCGTCAGGACATCGGCATGGTTTTTCAGCACTTCAACCTCTATCCGCACAAGACGGTCCTTGAAAACCTGGCCCTGGCGCCGGCGGTGGTCAAGGGCATCCCACGGCAGGAGGCGGACGAATCGGCGCGCCAGCTTCTGGAGCGAGTGGGCCTGTCGCACAAGGCGCAGGCTTTCCCCTCGCAGCTTTCCGGCGGCCAGCAGCAGCGGGTGGCCATCGCCAGAGCACTGAACATGCGGCCCAAGCTCATCCTCTTTGACGAGCCCACATCAGCCCTTGACCCGGAGATGATCCAGGAGGTTCTGGATGTCATGGTGGCGGTGGCCCGGGAGGGAATGACCATGGTGGTCGTCACCCACGAGATGGGCTTCGCCCGGCAGGTGGCAGACAGGGTCATCTTCATGGACGAGGGGAACATCCTGGAGATCGGCACACCCGAGCACTTCTTCAGCAGTCCCAACCACGAACGGACGAAGCTGTTCCTGAGCCGCATCCTGCGGTAGTTACAATACATTTCTGGGGGGTAGCGTGCAGTGAGAAGAGGCATGATGGCGGCCGTAGCCGCCGCGATTCTCGTCAGCGTGCTGGGCCTGACTGCGTGTTCGAGCTCCAGCGGGGGTTCGTCCGGCAATGGGAAGAGCCTGGGTCAGAGCGCGGACGCCATCCAGAAGCGCGGAGTCCTCAAGGCCGGCGTGAAGATCGACGTCCCGAAGTTCGGCTACAAGGACCCGGGCACGGGTAAGATCGACGGCTTTGAAGTCGACCTGGTGCGCGCTGTCGCCAAAAAGATCCTGGGCGACCCCAACAAGATCGAGCTGACGGGCGTTACGGCCAAGACCCGCGCCGCCCTGCTGGACAACGGCGAACTTGACCTGGTCGCCGCCACCTTCACCATTACCGAGGACCGCAAGAAGAGCCTCAACTTCACTGACTCCTACTTCACCGACGGTATCGCCATCATGGTCAAGAAGAGTTCGGGCCTCACCGGCCTCAAGGACCTGGACAAGAAGAAGATCGGTGTGGCCAAGTCCGCCACCACCAAGGCGCGCCTTCAGGAGAAGGCCGACCCGCTGGGTGTCAAGCCGGAATTCCTGGAGTTTGACTCCTACCCGGAGATCAAGGCCGCTTTGGATGCGGGCCGTGTGGACGCCTTCTCCGTAGACGGCGCCATCCTCTACGGCTACCTTGACGATTCCACCCAGATTCTCCCCGACCGCTACAGCCAGGAGGAGTACGGCATCGCCACCGCCAAGCCGAAGACCGACCTGGCCAAGGTGGTCAACGACACGCTGGCGGAGATGAAGAGCAGCGGGGAGCTCGACCAGTTGAAGCAGAAGTGGGGCCTCAAGTAGTTGAACCCCCTCGCCTGGTGGCGGTGGCAGGCTCTCTTTGAGAACCGCGCCATCTTCCTGCAGGGCCTGGGCCAGACTGTTCTGGCCTCGGCCCTGGCCCTGGGCCTGGCTCTGGTCCTGGGCGCGGTCTTCGGCGTGATGGCCGTTTCGCCCTGGCGCCTTCCCCGCTGGCTGAACCGGGCCTACGTGGAATTCACGCAGAACACGCCTCTGGTGGTGCAGGTGCTGTTCCTCTACCTGGGCCTGCCCTACGCCGGCATCATGATGCCGGTGCTCTGGGTGGGCGTGCTGGGCTTGGGCATCTACCACGGCGCGTATGTGGCCGAGGTGGTCAGGGCCGGGATCAACTCGGTCCACCGTGGACAGCTGGAAGCGGCCTATTCACAGGGCTTTAATTACTTCGGGGCCATGCGGCACATCATCCTCCCCCAGGCCGCGCGCGTGGTGCTGCCGCCGCTGACCAACCAGGCCCTGGCCCTGATCAAGAATTCCGCCGTCCTGGCCATGATCGCCGGCGGCGATTTGATGTACTACACGGACTCCTGGTCCTCCGACACCCTGCACTACGGGCCTGCCTACATCGTGGCCGGACTCCTGTACCTGGTGCTGACTCTGCCCCTGGCGTGGCTCACCACCAACCTGGAGGTCCGGCTCGGCCGGGGTCAGAGGGGGGTGGCGTGATGGCTGGCTTTACGGAACTGCTCCTGCAGGGCATGTCCATCGTCCTGCGCGCCGAGAACTTGCGCTTTCTACTGAAGGGCGTCGGGGTCACCTTGGAGCTGTCCCTGGAGGTCATCCTCATCAGCTTCCTGCTTGGCGTGGCGCTGGGCATCCTGCGCTACGCGCGGGTGCCGGTCCTGGCCACCATGGCCGCCACCTACGTGGAGGCCATGCGCAACTCGCCCATGCTGCTGCTGATTCTGGCGGCGCACTTCGCCTTGCGCCTGACGGCCTGGAACTCGGGCGTGGCGGGCATGTCCCTCTACACCTCGGCGGTGCTGGCAGAGGTGGTGCGGGGCGGCCTCAACTCCATCGACCGGGGCCAGTGGGAGGCGGCCCGTGCCCAGGGCTTCCGCTACGTGCAAATCCTCTGGCACGTGGTGCTGCCCCAGGCCCTGCGCCGGATGATTCCGCCCATCGTCAGCCAGTTCATCACCGTGGTCAAGGACACTGCGTACGTCTGGCTGATTGGGGTCGATGAACTGACGGGGCGCGCCAAGATCATCATGGGGGCGCACGCCGAGGCCGTCATTGCCCTGTTCTTCACCATCGCCGTGGTCTACTTCATCGTCAACTACGTCCTCTCCGCCATGGCTCGCTCGCTGGAGAGGCGGTACTGGGCCCGCTCGTTCTGACCGCGACTCTGATTACGCAGGCACGTTGGCATAATCGAGAAAAACCCCGGCGGCCTGGGGCCCCGGGGTTTCCTCTACCCTGTGGGATTGTACCCGTGGATGAAAATCAGGGAGCGGCGATGGGGCGAGGCCTTTACCGCACGCTCTTCATCCGTTCGCCCTGGTTCTCGCGGTCGAAGCCGGTGATTACCCACAGCGGGTTGTCGGCGTGCTGCTGGTTGAGGTAGAGCCTGGAGCCGTCCCGGTTGAAGTAGATCCCGGTGGGCTCATTCTGGGCACCGTATGCGGCTCCCTGGGAGGTGCTCAGGCTGGCGAAGCGGAAGATGCCGTCGCTCTTCCCATCCCCGTCCCGGTCGGGAAGCGCCACCCAGATGTCGTCCTGCTGCTGGTACTGCAGCTTTTCGTTATCCGGGATGTCCTCGGCGATGTAGAGGTTGCCCTTCGTGTCGAAAGCCAGGTTGTCAGGCCAGTTGAAGTCGTTCTGTCCGACCGGACCGCCCTGCACGAAGACCTGCACCTGCGGGCGGTCCCCGGGCGCAAACCGCAGCACCTGGTGAGTGGCCGTGACGGTTACGTAGACGTTTCCGTCCGGGCCGACCTCCATGTCCTCGGGCCGGTTGAACAGCGTGGCGCCCTTGGCCTTGGCTTCGGCGGCCGCCATCGCCGGGTTCTCGATCCTGATCCAGCCCTCGCCGTCCTTGAGGGCGTAAAGCGTACCTTCTCTCAGGTTGCCGTAGCTGGCGGGGACGAACTTGTAAATGGCGCCGTCGCCGTTCTCGTCCCCCAGGTAGACGCTGCCGTCTGGACCGAAGGCGATGCCCTCATGGGCAAAGGTGCCAAGGGAGTCACGGCTCCAGTACTCGCCCGTCCAGGGGTGGACTTCGTAGATGCGGCCCCCGGCGTACTCCTCGCCGATGACCAGAGTGCCCCAGGGGGTCCACTTCACCGGATCCATGCGGCTCCATGCGGGGTTCTGGGCAATGACCTCAGCCACCCCGGTCTGCAGGTCGAGGCGGGTGAGGGCGGCGTTGGTCTTGGTCTCGTGGACGGTGAAGAGGTACCGCTCGCCGGGGTCAAGGGTGATCATGTCGCCTTCGCCCGGGAGGGGCTGGCCGGACGCGGTCGGATCGCCTGCCGAAATCAGCTTGGTAGCGGTGAATCCCTGAGGCAGCAAGCCGGGTGCAGTGCTGCTGCGGACGTCAGGGGTGTTCTGCCGGTCCAGCGGCTGGAAGCCGAGCTGCTGCTGGTAACGGGCGTAATCGCTACGGCCTTCAGCGTGAGTCGATACGGCGGGCAGCATGGCGGCTAGCAGCGCGAGGCTCAAGACGGTAGCTCCCATCCTGCGGTTCCAGTTCCTCATCAAGCGCACCTTCCTTTCCTGGGGTGCTCCGGTCCGCTGGGCCCAAGGCGGGCCGGGCCTCCCCGAGGACATTCTCGCAGATGAGGGTTAACCGCAGGTTGTGATGTGTTGGGCCAGTCCTAAGGTCAGATTAAGATTTGGGACATGACGCCAGGCGGCCCACCCTGACCGGTTCAGTGAGTCAGGTACGCCACCGCCAGCCGGGCCGTGTTCTCCAGCGCGTCCTGGTGGGTTCGTTCATGGGTGTGCGAGGCGTCCACTCCGGGGCCGATGAGCCCGTGCCGGATGTTCCACCCCGCCCGCATGGCGGCGCTGGCGTCGGAGCCGTAGTAGGGGTAGATGTCCACGCAGTAGCGCAGCCCCTCGGCCTCCGCCAGCTTCACGAGCCGCTCCCGCAGACCCAGGTCGTAGGGGCCAGAGGAGTCCTTGGCGCAGACAGTGACCGTATATTCGTCCGAGGCCTGGCCCTTGCCCACAGCAGCCATATCCACGGCAATCAGTTCCTCGATGTCCCCGGGAAGGCCGGCGGGAGCGCCGTGCCCGACCTCCTCGTAGACGCTGATGAGGAAGTGGCTGGTCACTGCCGCCTGAAGGCCCTGGTCGCGCATGGCCTTCAGCGCCCCCAGCAGGCAGGCGACCGAGGCCTTGTCGTCCAGGTACCGCGACTTCACGAAGCCGCCGGGCGTGTGCACCGGCCGCGGATCGAACAGGACAAAGTCCCCGGGCCGGATGCCCAGAGCCTGAGTCTCGTCCCGCGTGGCCACGCGCTCATCCAGGCGAATCTCCATATTCTCCAGGGTCCGCTCCAGCTTCCGGTACTCCTCGCCAAAGACATGGACCGAAGCCTTGGTGGGGACGCAGGTGCCGGTGTAGCTCCTGCCGTCGAGGGTTCGGACCTCGCAGTATTCGCCCTCCACGGCGTGCGCCTCGGTACCGCCGATGGCGGTAATCTTCAGCCGCCCGTTGTCCTTGACCTCGCGGACCATGCCGCCCAGGGTGTCTACGTGGGCAGTCAGGGCCCGCGCCGCTCCCGTCCCCTTGCCGGGCAGGGTCAGCAGCAGGGCGCCCTTCACCGTGCGCTGCGGCTGGTACCCCAACGACTGCAATTCCTGTTCCACCAACTGCACGGCCCCGGCCGTGCAGCCGGTGGGGCTTCGCAGGGCGAGCAGGCGCATCAGGAACTGGACCATGTACGGAACGTCAATGGATATGGCCACAATACCCCTCCTGGCGCTGGACTGGCGGGAAGTTTTTTTCGTGCCCCAGCTTCCGGCCCCCTCCGGAGCCGCGCCGACATAACCAATCGACCGTCCGAAGCATACCCATAAAGCGCGGAGCCGGATTGTTGCGAGGAAGGTGATGTTGCATGGGCTGGATGTTCCCGTATGGCTGGGAGCCTACCGGCGTTGCAGGTTTCGAGATGGACGCGGATCCTCCAGAGGTGCCGGCGGGCTTCCTGCACACCGTCGTGCCCGGTGATACCCTGTACAACCTGGCCACTCGGTACGGCATTTCAGTGGAGGCCATCACGGCAGTCAACCCCGGTGTGGTTCCGGAAAACCTGCAGGTTGGCAGTGTCTTGCGCATTCCCGTTCCGGGAGTGGTCACGTACATCCGCTACACGATCAGGCCGGGAGACACCCTGTGGCTGCTAGGCCAGCGCTTTGGTGTTGACTGGCGCCGTCTGGCGCGCATCAACCACGTCATGGACCCCAGTAACCTCATGGTCGGCATGACCCTTTTGATTCCCGCCTGACAGCCGCACATGCACCTGGCTGACGCTCCCCGGGCAGCCCCGCTCCGGCGTGGGCTGCCTTGTGTTTGCCCTCGCAAGGAGTGGTGCACCGGCACACCGTCAAACCCTCAGGCTGTAAGCCGGCGACGCATCTGCGTGACGGGCCACGGCATGAGGACGATTGTGGCCACCATCAGCCACAGCACATCGCCCCACAGTCCGGGGTGAAGTCGGCCCAGGACCAGGGCCCGGCTGAGGTTGGTCACGTGGTAGAGGGGACTGAGCCAGATGGCCCAACGCGCCGCGGCCGGCAGGTTCTCCACGGGAAAGAAAATGCCGGAGAACATAAACATGGGCGTTATGACCAGGGTGAAGTAGTAGAACAGTTGGTCCTCGGCCTTGGCCCAGGCGGCGACGAACAGCGACGGGCCGGTGAAGAGCAGGCCCGCCAGTACCATCAGCACCGGAATGAGCAGAGCCAGAGGGGACCGAACCAGCCCCATCACCAGGATGACCACCAGGAAGGTGCACCCGTAGAGGACGCTGCGGCTGGCCTCCCAGAGGAACATGCCGGCGGTGATGCTCTCCACCCGTAGGGGGCCGGTGACCATGGATTCGTAGACGCCCCGGTCCAGCATGGAGTGGCCGGAGAAGGCCGTGTCGTAGACGACGCCCATCATGGCCGTGGAGGCCAGCAGGCCGGGAGCGATGAACTCGGCAAAGGGAAGGTCGTTCAGTTTCGTGACGTAGGCGCCGAGGCCAAACCCCAGGGCCAGCAGGTTCATCAGCGGCTCACCAAAGTTCATCAGCACGCTGGTCTTGTAGTACTTCAGCCAGGCCATCAGGTTGCGGTCCCAGACGCGAACGGCGCCTCGGTCAAAGTGAGGCCAACGCTTTAAGTATCCCAGAAACCTCACTCCTCCAGCCCCCTTCCGGCCAGGGTCAGGAACACGTCTTCCAGGGTGGATGGCCGCGCCAGGGCGCGGGAGACCAGCTCGGGATTCGCCCTGGCCAGCTCGCCCAGCAGGGTCCGGTTGTCGTCGGTGAAGAGGAAGAGGGAGGAGCCCACCCGGTGGGTGCGCCGGATCAGTTCCTGTGCGCCCTGCGGCAGGTCGAGCCCCGGGTTCACCTGACCGGCCTCGGGCAACTCCACCACCTGTGTCCCCACCTGCTCCTCAACCAGCCGATCGGGGCGCCCCTCAGCCAGGATACGGCCCTGGTCCATCACCACCAGACGGTCGCAGAGGCGGGCGGCTTCCTCCATGTAGTGCGTGGTGAGGAGGAGGGTGACACCCTGTGTCCGCAGCGCGGCCAACTGCTGCCAGACCAGGTGGCGGGCGTGGGGGTCGAGGCCCGTGGTCGGTTCGTCCAGGACCAGAACCCTGGGGCTGTTGATGAGGGAGCGGCCGATGACCAGGCGCCTCTTCATGCCCCCGGACAGCTCGTCCACCCGCGCCCCGGACTTATCCGCCAGCGATACGAAATCCAGCACGAAATGGCACCGCTCCTCAGCCGCCTCAGGCGGCAGCTCGAAGTAGCGGGCGTACAGGTACAGGTTCTCCCAGACCGTCAGGTCCGGGTCCAGGTTGTTCTCCTGGGGCACCACCCCGACGCAGCGCTTCAGCTCGGACAACTGCGTGTCCGGGTTGAGCCCCAGCACCCGCAGGACGCCCTCGCTGACGCTGGAGCGCCCGTAGATCATCTTCATGGTGGAGGTCTTGCCGGCCCCGTTGGGGCCAAGGAACCCGAAACACTCACCCTGATCCACGGTGAAGTCTACGTGGTCGACGGCCGTGTGCGAGCCATAGCGCTTGACCAGGCCGCGGGCCGCCACAGCGGCTTCGGAAGGGATGCCCTCTGGCGTCACGCTTTCACCCCGGGATGGACATGGTATCAAACAGACGTTCGAGGCCGTGGGTCTATCCTACACATTGGCAGGGGCTCCTGTCAATGCCGAACGCGTGCGTGCAAAAGCGCCGCTCCCTTGATGGGAGCGGCGTCGGTATTCCGGTCGGAGTCTAGTCCAGGTTCTTATACCAGTCGTCCTCCCAGGGTTGCTTCGGGAGCATGGCGGCCCGGGTCGGCTCCGGTGCGTTTTCGCGGCGAGACACGCCGCTCTCGTAGGCGGCGTTGATCACCGCCTGGGTGACCACCTCGGTGACCTGACGGTTGAAGACGCTGGGGATGATATAGTCCTCGTGCAGCTCATTCGGACCGATGGCGGAGGCAATGGCTCTTGCGGCCGCGAGCTTCATCTGGTCGTTGATGGCACGGGCGCGGCACTGCAGGGCCCCCTTGAAGATACCGGGGAAGGCCAGCAGGTTGTTGACCTGGTTGGGATAATCGGAACGGCCGGTGGCCAGCACCCGAACGTAGGGGGCGGCCTCCTCCGGGTCGATCTCCGGGGTCGGGTTGGCCATGGCGAAGACGATGGGATCTCGGGCCATCTTCTTGAGGTCGTCGACCTTGAGCACGCCGGGGCCGGAGACGCCGATGAACACGTCGGCGCCGGCGATGACGTCGGACAGTGTGCCCCGTCGCCGCTCCGGGTTGGTGGCCTCGGCGAACCACGCCCAGACCGGGTTGGCGTAGTTCTCGCCGGCGACCAGGGCGCCCTGGCGGTCCACGCCGATGATATTCCTGACGCCGGCTGCCATAAGAATCTTGGAGGAGGCAACGCCGGCAGCGCCTATGCCGCAGACCACCACGGTCAGGTCGGCAAGGCGCTTGCCCACGATCTTGACGGCGTTCATGAGGCCCGCCAGCACCACGGTAGCCGTTCCGTGCTGGTCGTCGTGCATGACCGGAATGTCCAGTTCCTTGATCAGGCGCTCTTCCACCTGGAAGCAGCGCGGGGCGGAGATGTCTTCCAGGTTGATGCCGCCGAAGGCCGGCGCGATGCGCTTCACGGTCTCCACAATCTCGTCCGGGTCCTTGGTGTTGAGGCAGATGGGGAACGCGTCCACACCGCCGAACTGTTTGAAGAGCATGGCCTTGCCCTCCATCACCGGCATGGCGGCGAGCGGGCCGAGGTCGCCCAGGCCCAGGATGGCGGTGCCGTCGGAGACGATGGCCACGGTGTTGCTCTTGATGGTGAGAGTAAACGCCTTCGCGGGGTCTTCCGCAATGGCCTTGCAGACCTGGGCCACGCCGGGGGTGTAGACGATGGAGAGGTCTTCGCGCCCCTTGACCGGCACTTTGGCCTGAATCTCGATCTTGCCTCCGAAATGAGCGATGAAGATCCGGTCGGCCACACCCAGAACCTTGACACCAGGGATTGCGCTGATGACCTCAGTGACGCGGTTCTGGTGCTCTGGATCCTGTACTCTTATGGTGAAGTCGCGGACTTCCAACTGGCGGCGGCTCTGAATGATGTCGATGGCGCCGATGTCGCCCCCGGCCGCGCCGATGGCCGAGGTGATGCGTCCAATCATGCCCACCTCATTCTTCAGTTCAACCCGGATGGTGAGCCTGAGCCCAACCGGTGCAGTAGCCAAGGAAAGCGCCTCCTGAGGCAAAAATGGGTGCCATTCGCCAGATTACGATGTCACCCTGCTCATGTCCTGTCACGCCAAGGGAATGTAATGGAAACTTAACCTTTCTGACTCCGCAGAAGGCCCCGATAGTTGTGGAGAAAACCGAGCCGCTGCCCGCCATTTACCTCATATGCCCGGCGGCCATGGCGGATACGCGAAGGCAGGGGGCCGGCTTCCTGCGGCGAAATAGCGGATAACAACGGCAGGCTGTTAGCCGGCCGCTCCATCTGGATGACCGGGCTCCCTTTCGGCGAAGGCCCCCGGCGGCAGTCCCTCCAGCCGCTCCGTGGCCCGCCGCCATTCGTCCGGGACGGGGATGGGGCGCCCCGCCTGGTAGTCATACGCAACCTGGATGCTCTTGCCCTCGGCCACCAGACGCGTGCTGGCGGCCTCCTCGATGCGGTACTCCATGGTAAAGCTGCTCCTGCCCATGTGGGAGACCCGAATGCCCACACGCATCGTTTCCCCGAAATAGGCCGGGGAACGGTAGGTGCAGGTGACCTCCGCGATGATCAGGCGCAGGGCGTCCAGGCCCTTGCCGCCCATGCGCTCCAGGTAGGCCACGCGGGCGTTCTCCATGTACGTGAGGTACACTGCGTTGTTGACGTGGCCGAAGGCGTCAAGGTCGCGAAAGATAACGGGCATTTCGGCCGTGACGCGAAACCCTTCCACGTGCTCCCTCCCTCCCGTGGTCCCACTTCATTTCCGTCAGAAGCATTCTCTTTTGCAGCCCTGTTCCCTGCCTCTTCCCAAACGAGGTGAACTGCTTGCTTCACAAGACCCTGACCCTTCTCCACACCAACGACCTTCACAGCCGCTTTGACGCCTGGCCGGCCCTGGCCGCCCTGGTCCGCGGTCGTTGCCAGGAACTGGAGGCGCTCGGCGAAGCCGTGCTTCTCCTGGATGCCGGCGACCATCTGGACTTCAGCCACCCCCTGACGCTGGGGACCGAGGGCCTGGTCAACGTCCGCCTGCTGGAGTCCTTGGGATACCATGCCTTTGTCCCGGGGAACAACGAGACCATCCGTCAGACGGTGGCGCGTCTGACGGCCCTGGCCTCAGCCTCGGACGTGCCCTGGCTGGCCGCCAACCTCCGCCGGCCTGAGAGTCCCGAACCCCTGCCTGGGCTGCGGCCCACTGTTATGGTTCAGGCCGGCGATCTAAAGATCGGCATCGTGGGTCTGACCGTGCTGTTTGAACGCATCTTTCCTCATCTGGGCATTGGCTGGCGTGACACGCAGGAGGCTGTGCACGACGCCGTCCGCTCCCTGCGGGCGGCCGGCTGCGACCTGGTCGTGGCGCTCTCTCACCTGGGCCTGGAGGAAGACCGGACCCTGGCCGCGTCCGGTCGCGGTCTGGACCTTATCGTTGGCGGGCACAGTCACCACGCCTTGGAGAGCGGGGAGGAAGTAGGGGGGGTGCCCATCCTGCAGGCCGGCTCGTTTGGCCGGTATCTCGGCGAGGCGCGGCTCGAACTGGAGCTGGAGCCGGACGGCTCACCGACACGGCGCTGGCGAGTGGTCCACTGTGAGGCCCGGCTTCTGCCTGTGGACCTGTCCGGACCCGCTGACCGGCAGAGTCTTGACCTCCTCGACGCGGGGAGGAACGAGGCCGAACGGCGGCTGTCCGAGGTGTTGGCCTACTTGCCTGAGGCCCTGCCCCACGATATGACCGGGTGCTCGCCCCTGGCGGAGCGCGTGGCGCAGGCCCTGAAGGAGCGGTGGCAGGCCGAGATCGGCCTGGTCAACGGCGGCACAATGCTCACCGGACTGAATAAGGGGCCGGTTACCCGCCGCGATCTGCTGGAGAGCATCCCCAGCCTGGTGAACCCGGGGTTGCTGGAGATACTGGGCGAAGACCTGCTCGGCCTGCTGGAGGAGTCCGAGGACGCGCGCTACCACGCCCGTGAGGTGTGGGGGGTGGGCCTGCGCGGAGCGGGCGTCGTGCTCGGGCGCATCTTCGCCTCCGGCCTCGCCTGGCGCACCCACCCTGACGCTCCTCCCGGCTCCCGAACCTACGATGTGCGGGTGAACGGTGAGGCCCTAGACCCGGGCCGATGGTACCGCGCCGGGGCCTGCACGCTGTTGGCCATTCCGGGTGTCGGTTACGAACTGCCATCACGGGTGCGCGTGGTGGACCGGGTCTGGCCGGACCTGGTGCGCGACGTCTTCTCCCGCTGGCTGCAGGACCATTATCCGCTTAAGGTCTAGTGGCCCATGGGCCTGCTCTGGCACCGGTTGAGCTGGCACGTGCCCGTGAGTTCCTCAATGAACTCAGCGTCGTGCCCGACGCGGCAGCGGCCGTTGAGGCCAGCGCGACCGCCATGCACGATGTGACCAAAGGCGGCGTTCTCGGCGCTGCATGCGAGATGGCCGTCGCCTCGGGCGTCGGCGTGGATGTGGATGCCGCGCTCGTTCCTATAAGAAGCGAAACCAGAGCGATATGCTCCGCCTTGGGACTTGATCCGCTGCGTCTCATCTCCAGCGGTGCTCTGCTGGTGGCGGTGCCGGCCGGCTCCAATGCCGTGGCCAAAATCCGCGGGCGCGGCGCAGAGGCCACGGTGATCGGTCGCTTTGTCGAACAGGGTTTCTTTCTTATAGAAGAAGGTCGACGGAGGACGATCACACCGACCCGCGACGACGAGATGTGGCACGTTCTTGCCTGACTCCGCAAGGTGCAGGAGCGATTCGTGGAAGCCGCGTCGTAGGCGGCGTTCGGCTGCCATGGCAGGTGAAGAAACGATTTGCTATTGTGACATCGGATTCACTGTTGATTCGATCACGCGCTGATGTTATCATCAGTTTTGTCGCCGCGATAACAGCACGGCGAGCGCCAACCGAGAGTCCGTCTAATGCAGTCGGGACGCGGTTTGCGGGTCCTGTCGGTTCGGCCTTTTTTGTTAGCAAAGTCCACAAAATGGGTTGTTGACTCAAGGCGATCGACATGATAGGATAACAAATGTC
>CALMNP010000365.1 GCA_937868875.1 uncultured Bacillota bacterium
CCGACTGCGATGGCCGCGCCGGCCGGGGCAGTGGCCCCGGAAGGGCCATCCACGTAAACAGTTGAATTCACATTGAGCTCATACGTAATCGATAACGGTGCGAACCGAGGGGGATACCATCATGGGACGAGCGTTGATCAGCGTATCGGACAAGCGGGGGGTCGTGGATTTCGCCCGCGGGCTTCACGAACTGGGTTGGGACATCGTCAGCACCGGCGGCACGGCCAGGGCTCTGCAGGAGGCGGGCATCCCCGTCCTGCAGGCCTCGGAGGTGGGTGGCTTTCCGGAGATCCTCGACGGTCGGGTCAAGACTCTTCAGCCGGCCATCCACGGCGCCATTCTGGCCCGCCGTGACGCCCCGCGCCACATGGCGCAGCTGGCGGAGCACCAGATCACGCCCATCGACCTGGTGGCCGTCAACCTCTATCCCTTCCGGGAGACCGTGGCCAGGCCCGGCGTCACGCTGGAGGAGGCCATCGAGAACATCGACATCGGCGGCCCCACCATGGTGCGCTCGGCGGCCAAGAACTACCGCGACGTGCTGGTGGTGGTCAGCCCGGATCGCTATGGCGAGGTGCTGGACCTGTTGCAGCAGGGCGATGTGCCGGAGGAACGGCGGTTCCGGCTGGCCCTGGAGGCGTTCCGCCACACCGCCGCCTACGATCGGGCCATCGCCGACTGGCTGGGGGCGAGGCCGGAGGCCGGGGAGCCCGTCCAGGCCGGTGATGCCGCTGCCGACGACGGCAGAGCGTCTGCCGACGACGGCGATATCGCAGCCGACCTGCCTGAAGGCCTGCGCCTCCACTTCGTCAAGGCCCAGGGCCTGCGCTACGGCGAGAATCCGCACCAGGCGGGGGCCTTCTACCGGGAGGATGACCCGCCGCCGGCCAGCATCGCGTCGGCCCGCCAGCTCCACGGCAAGGAGCTGTCCTTCAACAACATCAACGACGCGGACGGCGCCCTGGAGCTGGTGAAGGAGTTCGGCCCGCCCACCGCGGTCGCCGTCAAGCACACCAACCCCTGCGGCGTGGCCTCCGCCGCGACCCTGGCCGAGGCCTACCGTCTGGCCCACGACGCCGACCCGGTCTCCATCTTCGGTGGCATTGTGGCCCTGAACCGTCCCTGCGACGGCGAGACCGCACGCGAGATCGCCAAGATCTTCGTGGAAATCGTCATCGCCCCGGAGTTCACGGACGAAGCCCTGGCCATCTTGGGGCGCAAGAAAGATCTGCGGCTGCTGGCCACGGGAGCCTGGCAGCCCCGGCTTCTGGAGGACCTATCTCCGGCGGGGGCGCCCAGGCGCAGTTGGGACTACAAGCGGGTTACCGGCGGCCTTCTGGTTCAGGAGCGCGACGTCTGGAAGGCGCCGCCGGCGTCCTGGCGGGTCGTGACCCGGGTGCAGCCCTCGGAGAAGCAGATCAAGGACCTCATTCTGGCCTGGAAGGTCGTCAAGCACGTCAAGAGCAACGCCATCGTGGTGGCGAGGGACCAGCGAACCCTGGGCGTCGGCGCCGGTCAGATGAACCGCATCGACGCTGCGCGCTACGCTCTGGGCCGGGCCGGTGAGCAGGCCCGCGGCGCCGCCCTCTCCTCCGACGCCTTCTTCCCCTTCTCCGACGTGGTGGAGGCCGCGGGGGAGGCGGGCATTGCCGCCATCATTCAGCCCGGCGGGTCCATCCGCGACCAGGAGAGCATCGAAGCCGCCGACCGGTTGGGCATGGCCATGGTCTTCACCGGAGAACGCCACTTTCGGCACTAGGGCGAAGCCGCTCTCGCGGTAGGAGGGAATCCAATGGTGACGAGCCACGGTCTGCATGTGCTGGTGGTGGGCGGCGGCGGGCGCGAACACGCCCTGGTATGGAAGCTCGCTCAGAGTCAGCGCGTCGGGCGCCTGACCTGCATCCCCGGCAACCCCGGCATCGCCGCCCTGGCGGAGTGCGTCTCGCTGCCGCTCGAGCCGGCCGCCCTGGCCGGCTGGGCGGAGGCGAACCAGGTGGACCTCACCGTGGTGGGGTCGGAGGGGCCGCTGGCAGAGGGCATCGCCGACCTCTTCGCCCGGCGCGGACTGCGCCTCTTCGGACCCAGCCAGGCCGCCGCGGAGATTGAGTCCAGCAAGGCCTTCGCCAAGGCCTTTATGGAGCGGCATGGCATCCCCACCGCCGCTTATCGGGCCTTTGACGCCCTGGGAGAGGCCCTGGAGTACGTGACAAGCCTTCCTGAAGGCCCCCTGGTGGTCAAGGCCGACGGGCTGGCGGCGGGCAAGGGCGTCGTCGTCGCCACCTGCCGGGAGCAAGCGGCCGAGGCCCTTCGGGACCTGATGGGCGGCTCTCTGGGCCAGGCGGGACACCGCGTCGTGGTCGAGGAGTTCCTGGCGGGGTGGGAAGTCTCCGTCCTGGCGTTCAGCGACGGGACTGACATCCTGGTGATGCCGCCGGCCCAGGACCACAAGCCGCTGCTGGATGGGGACCAGGGTCCCAACACCGGCGGCATGGGTGCCATCTCGCCCGTGCCCGGGGTGACGGAGGACCTTATGGCCGAGGTGGAGCAGACCATCCTTCGGCCGGCCATAGCCGGTCTGGCGGGGGAGGGCCGCCCCTTCCGGGGCGTTCTGTTCGCCGGGCTGATGATCACGCCGGCGGGTCCCCGCGTCCTGGAGTTCAACTGCCGCCTGGGCGACCCGGAGACCCAACCGCTGATGTTTCGCCTGGAATCGGATCTGCTGGACATTCTGGAGGCGGTGGTTGAGGGGCGCCTCGGTCAGGTGGACGCCCGCTGGTCGAAGGAGGCCGCCGCCTGCGTGGTCCTGGCGTCGGAAGGCTATCCGGGGCCCTATCCGAAAGGCCGGTCCATCGAGGGGCTGAAGGAAGCGCAGACCCTGCCGGGGGTCGCGGTCTTTCACGCGGGGACGGCCCTGGCCGTCGGCCCCGAAGGCGCCAGCGAGGGCTCCGCCCTGGGACTGGTGACCGCCGGCGGCAGGGTCCTCGGCATTACCGCACGCGGCACGCGCCTGGATTCGGCCTTGGCGCGCTGCTATGAGGCCGTGGGTCTCATTTCGTTCGAGGGGATGCAGTTTCGCCGCGACATCGGCCGGCGGGGCGCATAGGAAGACCCCCCGAATTTGCAGACTACCGTCAGTGGAGTTTGCAGGCGGGGGGTCGCAATATGACGAAGCGTACGATGGCACTGGTCACCGTGGGTTTGGTGGCGTCCCTTCTCCTTTCCGGCTGTCTGGGCGGCGGTCCCAGGTCCAGACCGGAAGGCGGCGGCGGTACGGACCAGACCGACCAGATCAAGAAGACGGTGCAGCAACAGTTCAAGGAGAACGACGAGATCAAGTCCATGATCAAGGACGAGACTCGCAAAACCGCTCAGGGCCAGATGCTGGACGACATGCTGAAATCCCCGGATAACCAGAAGAAGATCCAGGAGACTCTATCCAAGATCCTGGGCTCGCCGGACGGGCAGAAGGCCCTGTCCGACGCCCTCAAGACGGTGGTCTCCGCTCCCGACGCCAAGAAGCAGATTTCGGACGCCGTCAAGTCTGCCCTTACCGAGATGATGGCTGGGGGCAAAGGCGGAGGCGGAGGCGGCGGCGGTGGTGGTAGTGGCGGAGGCGGTAGCGGTGGCGGAGGCGGAGGGTCTTGAGGCTCAGCCGCTCACCCAACGCGGCCTTACTCGCTCGTATCGGGACTGACTTCTTGGGAGCCGGGCTCGGCCTGATCGGTCAGCCCGGCTTCCTTACGCCTGTGGGCCTCGCCGTGAGTCAGGGACTCCTTGGGAAGGCGGGCCAGGCCCGGTCGCGGCATGTGGCCGTCCTGACGCAGGGCCTCCAGCAGTTCCGGAATGTCGTCCGGGTGCACCATGAGGTCCGTCTCGGAGTAGCGACCCTGGATCAACCGGCTCGTGCGGGGGGAGGCCAGCACGAAGGTGGCCAGGTCGGGCGTGTCGCACCGCAGCAGGCAGACCTGCTCGAACCGCAGCCGGCCGAAAGCCGCGGACCAGTCGCGCAGTGCCTGCACCGCGTTGGCGGGGATGCCGGTGCGGGAACGGCGGCGGAAGAATTCCACCAGGGCGGTCTCCGAGAGACCCGCCGAGAGGGCGCGATAGACGGACGATCGGTCCAGCCGGTACACCGCCACCTGGTCCAACCGTACCAGGTCAGCAGCCAGCCCCAGGGTCCAGAGGGCTGACCGCTCCAGATAGGGCGGCACCAGGAGTTCGAAGTTGGGTTGCAGCAGGAATGAAGACTCCACGGGCCCGGGGGCGGGAATGCGGCCGCTGCAGGCCTCGCGGCCGTCAGGGGTGAGCCGTCCTACCGGTCCGGAGGGACCGTCCGCCTCTTCCAGGAACCCGGACCAAAAGAGGAAGGACAGGAGGAAGCGGTTGAGGCGGGGGTAGAGCGGGCCTCGGAAGCCAGGCGCCATCAGGGGCTCCAGCTCCCTGGCCAGAGCGTTGAGGTCCACCCAGGTCCCCTCCGGCGCCTCCAGCAAGACGCCAAGGGCAGTCTCCAGATCGCGGTGCCAGGCAAGAAAACGCCGCTTCCACGACTCCAGGAGGCGAAGCCGCACCTCGCCCTCGGGCTGATCCAGCCAGGGCGACACGCGGTCCGTCACCCGCAGATAGCCGTCCTCCCGTTCCACCAGGCCCTCCTCCAGGCAGAAGGAGAGGGCGAACCCCAGCGGGTCCGCCAGTCCCTCACCCGCCGACTCGGGCAGTTCCTGTCCCGCCTGGGTCACAAACAGCTCCAGAATCGCCCTGGCCTGGCGCTTGAAGATCTGGCCACCCTGGGTCAGCCGCACGTCCTCGCGGGTCAGGTAGCCGAGGAAGCGCACCAGGTCCCAGACCAGGCGGCGCCCCTCTTCGTGGGCACCGTGAGCCGTCTCGTCCGGCAGCAGTATACGCTCCGCCATCAGCCGCAGGAAGATCCGTGTCAGGGAGGGCGCAAGGCTCGCCGGGAGGCGATAGACCTCACGGTAGTTGACCCGGTCCTTCTCCACCAGTCCCCGGTCCAGCAGCCCCTGCACGAGCCGCGCCCCGTCCTGGCGCCGCTTGCCGGTAATCTGGTTGATGCGCTGGTGGCATAGCTCCACCGTGATGCCCGCCGTGCCGCCCTCCAGACCGATGGCCTTGAGCGCCGCCAGCTCTTCCGGCGTGAGGCCC
Organism: uncultured Bacillota bacterium; assembly: GCA_937868875.1. Taxonomy (GTDB): domain Bacteria; phylum Bacillota; class Sulfobacillia; order JAMDAP01; family JAMDAP01; genus JAMDAP01. The sequence goes on from CALMNP010000365.1 coordinate 5,161, forward strand.
TGCAGCGCATCCAGCCAGGCCTGCTCGTTCTTCCCTTGCTCCGTCCTGCTCACGCCAGCACCTCCAGTATCTGGTCGGCGTGCACGATGCGGTAGTCGTAGCCTTGCTCGGTCAAGAACATCTGACGCTTGGCCGCGAACTCCTGGTCCCGGGTCTCGCGGGTGACCACGGCGTAAAAAGTGGCGGGCCCGCCGTCGGTCTTGGGGCGGAGGATGCGGCCCAGACGCTGGGCCTCCTCCTGGCGCGACCCGAACGTCCCAGACACCTGAATGGCCACGCTCGCGTCCGGCAGGTCCACGGCGAAGTTGGCCACCTTGGACACGACCAGCACCGGCACCTTCCCCTGGCGGAAGGCGGCGTAGAGGGCGTCGCGCTCCGCCTGGGGCGTGGAACCTCTCAGGAAGGGCGCGTGCAGGTTGTCCGACAGCCGTGACAGCTGGTCCAGGTACTGCCCAATGATGAGGATGCCCTCGCCCCGGTGTCGCTCCACCAGGGTCTGCACGACCTGGTTCTTGGCCGGGTTCTCCGACGCCAGCCGGAACTTCTGGCGGGTCGGTGCGGCGGCGTAGTCCAGGCGCAGATCCGCGGGCAGGTCCACCCGGACCTCCACGCATTGGGCGGCGGCGATGTAGCCTTCCTTCTCCAGCCTGCGCCAGGGCAGCTCGTAGCGCTTGGGGCCGATGAGGCTGAAGACGTCGCCCTCGCGCCCGTCCTCGCGCACCAGGGTGGCGGTGAGGCCCAGTCGGCGGCGCGTCTGGATGTCGGCGGTGGCCCGGAACACCGGGGCGGGCAGCGTGTGTACCTCGTCGTAGACGATGAGACCCCAGTCCTCCCGGCTCAGCAGGAAGAGGTGGGGCAGCGAGAGCCCGCCCGTGCGGCGGTGGGTGAGGATCTGGTAGGTGGCCACCGTGACCGGCCGGACCTCCTTTTCCTCGCCGCTGTACTCACCCACCTCATCGGGGGTCAGCGTCGTCTTGTCCAGCAGTTCGTTGATCCACTGACGCACGGCGGTCACGCTGGTGGTCAGCACCAGCGTACGGCAGGCCGCCCGTGCCATGGCCGCGATGCCGATGATGGTCTTGCCGGCACCGCACGGCAGCACCACCACGCCGCTGCCGCCCCGGGTCGAGCCCCCGGCCCAGAAGGCGTCCACCGCCTGCTGCTGGTACGGGCGAAGTTCAAAGGGCCGACCGGCGCGGGTGTTCAAGCGGAGGTTGATACCCAGGGGGAGGCCGGGCTCATAGCCGGCCAGGTCCTCCACGGGCCAGCCCAGCTTCAGCAGGGCCTGCTTGATGGCCCCGCGCTGATCAGGGTCAATCTCCAGGCTGTCCTGTAGCTCCCCGGTTGCCGTATCGGCCGGGTGGGCGAGCATCTTCTGCACCGCCTGACGACCCGCCAGGTCCGCCAGGGTCACCGGGTCGTCCGCCTCCAGCAGCAGAAGACCGTCCTTGCGCACCAGCCGCAGCTGACCATAGCGGGACATGAGTTCCGCCACGTCCCGTCGGATTACGTCCGGCACCGCGTATTTGGCGAAGCGCCTCAGGCCCTCCAGGACTTCGTCCGGAGTCACGCCTCCAGCTGCGGCGTTCCACAGAGACAGGGGCGTGATGCGGTAGGTATGCACGTGCTCCGGGCTCTTCTCCAGTTCGGCGAAGCGCCCGAGGAGTTGACGGGCTTCTTCGGCGGCCGGGCTGGCCACCTCCAGCAGGACCGTCCGGTCGCTCTGCACAATGAGCGGGTTATCAGGCTGGTAGACCAACACGTTGCCCCCCTTGCCCTTCCCCGCCCTGACGGGGTCATGCTCCGATTGCTGCGACAGCCATCTATAAAAGAAGACTTCTTCGCCGGGGAAGGGGCGCTTTCCTCCGGCCGAGGCGCATTGCCTTTTCAGCTCATGGCGCACCAGACCACGCCGTACTTATCAGCATGCCCTGTGATGCCGGGGATAGTCAGGTCGGGCGTCAGAAGCCGAGACGGGCCCGTCTGGAGACTCTTTGTGTCGAACATTGTCGAGAGATTGTTCTGGCAAATGGAAGGAGTGTGGGACCAAATGCCGAATGGTGTTTTCTGTTAGATCATCCAACGGGGTAATACCCCGGGATGCCAAACGACAAAGGCCACTTCAGGCGAAAGCCTGGAGGCGCAAAGCGCTGGATCTACGGCCCTCACGGGCCAGGATGGCCAGGCTGCCGAAGGGCGGGACATTGATTAGATGAGCCCATCCGCCTTGCGGGCGGATGGGCTTTTGGCATGCCGCGGGCGGCCCCGGATCAGCGGAGGGATTTCCTTGACGGGGAAGCTCAGGTTTATCAGTTCTGTAGTGCTCGTGACGTATGTCTTGAGCGTGGCCCTGACGCCGGCCAGGGCGGCGGCGGCACCCGCGGTGGGGCGGGTAAGCTTTGAGGACCCTGCCGCCCTGCTAGACCCCCTTGCCGGATTGACCGAACCGTCCCCTGGTGCACCCGACCCGCTCGCTCCTGCGGTGGGCCAACTGCGAGCGGCCCGCCCGGACGCCATCACGGCCTTGAACCTGGCCGGGCAGCTTGCCTCCGGGGCGGCGGGTCTCCAGCCGCCGGCGCCTCCGTCCCCGGACCGCGTGGACACGCCGGCCCCGCCGGAGTCGGCCTATGACCCGGTGGACGCCGTTGATCCGGCGACGGGACAGCTGAGCATCACGGAGATGGACCTCTCCGTTCCGGGGGTGGGCCGGAACCTGGACGCTCTTCGCCGCTACGACCCGGCCCGGCAGGACGGTCCTTTGGGCCCCGGTTGGCAGTTGGGAGAAGACAACCTCCTGAAGATGTATGCCGGCTTCGACATCACGGAGCTGCGCGGGGACGGCGGCCGCTCCGCCTTTACGTTCCATCCCGCCAACCCGAACAGCTACCTCTGGTCCTATGACGGTGACTCCTACATCTACTACAACCTGGACGAGGGCTCGTACATCCCGGCCTCGGGGATGAACACGTCAAGCCTGCAGCGGCTCTCCGCCACGGAGTATGTGGTGACGGACAAGGACCAGACCCGGCGCTACTACGCCGGTTACTACGCCGCCTGGCGCTCCGGCCAGCCGGCCACGGCCGGCAAGATCACCCGCAGCGTCGACCGGAACGGGAACGAGACGACCTACCTGTACGACGGCCAGGGCCACCTGACGCAGGTGGCCGGCCCCGGCGGCCGCACCCTGACCCTGACCTGGGAGAACGGCCGGGTGACGGCTATCTCCGATCCGGCCGGCAACACGGTCCGGTATGACTATGACGCCAGCCGCAGCCTGGTGAAGGTCACGGCTCCCGATGGCTCCCTAACCCGCTTCAGCTACGACGCCCAGCACCGGCTGACGGAACGGGTTTCGCCCCTGGGAGCCCGCACCCGCTATGAGTACGCGGCCGACGGCAAGGTGGCCCGCATCCTGGTGGCCGAGTCGGAGGCCGCCACGCCGGTCACCGTTGCCTCCTACGACTATGACACGGCCCACAAGGTCACGCGCCGGACCAACGCCCTGGGTCGCACCTGGTCCTACACCTATGACGACGCGGGACGGGTCGTTCACACCGAGGACCCGCTCGGAAATGTCACCACGGACGCCTACGATGCTCGGGGCAATCGCACCCGCCACCAGGACGGCAGCGGCGTCACCGAGTACTCGTATGACGAGCGAAACAACCTGACGGGCGTGACCTTTGGCACGGGCGCCCGCCAGCAATTGGCCT
>CALMNP010000366.1 GCA_937868875.1 uncultured Bacillota bacterium
ACCGTCTGGCAGGATGTCTGGCACGGGCAGCAGTACGACCGCTCCGGCCGGCCCGTCCTGATTCGCGATGGCCGCCACACGCTGAAGCGCACCATGGATGGCCGCATCCAGTCCGTATACACGCCGTCCGACTCGGAGCGTGCGGGGTTCGCCGGCATCCTGCGCCAGCGCCGCTGGCTGGAGGAGTCTGAACGCGCAGCGGTCTGGGCCAAGGCCCGGTCGCAGGCCCGTGCCGCCACCAGGGCCATAGCCGACGGAGGCCTGCCCGTGGAAATGGAGGCGGCGCCAGGCCGCATGGCCTACGCCGATGAGGCGGGGCGGGCGAAGGCGGCCCAGTGGCTGGAGTCCGTGCTGGCGCTGTCCTTTGAGGACCTGGACGCCGACCGCCGGCGTTTCGCCGCCCTCTACAAGCCCATCACCATTCTGCCCCCGGACCAGTACGGCGCCATTGTGCTGCAACTGGCCGAGGGCTGCAGCTACAACAAGTGCACCTTCTGCACCTTCTACCGCGACCGCCCCTTCCGCGTCAAGCCGCCGGAGGAGGCCCGCCGCCACATCGAAGACGTGCTGGGCTTCCTGGGCCCCGGGCGCTCCAACCGGCGGCAGGTGTTCCTCGGCGACGCCAACGCCCTCATCATCCCGCAGCACACCCTGCGCCGGCTGATGGAACTGGTGAACGAGTACTTTGAGGTGGCGCCACCGGGGCTCACGCCGGGACAGCGGGCCGCCTGGGACTGGGACCACCCCCTGGGCGTCTACGGCATCCACAGCTTCATGGACTCCTTCGGCCTGCAGTGGAAGAGCCGTCAGGATCTGAAGGAGCTGGCGGATCTCAACCTGCGCCGGGTTTACATCGGCCTGGAGTCGGGCCACGACCCCTTGCGCCAGTTCCTGGGCAAGCCCGGGCTGGCCGCAGAAGCGGCAGGCGCCGTCGCTGACCTCAAGGCGGCCGGGCTCTCCGTCGGCCTGATTCTGCTGGTTGGCGCAGGCGGCGCCCAGTACCGCGAACCCCATCTGAAGGACTCCGTCGCCCTGCTCCAGGCCATGGGCCTGGGCCGGGACGACCTGGTCTACCTCTCCCCCATGGTCGAGCACCAGGACTCCCCCTACGTGGAGGCCATGGCCCGGTCAGGGCTGACGTCGCTTGGGCCGGCCGAACTGTACGAGGCCCTTCAGGAGTTCCGCCAGGCGCTCCGCGACCTGGGACCGGAGGGCCCCAGGGTGGCCATCTACGACATCAACGAGTTCACCTACTGACCAGTGGGGCGACCACCCTGGCGGATGGTCCGGCCCAGGGTCGGCAGGCTCCCCTCGGCAGTCGGAAGGAGAGGTGCCCTTGCCCGAGACGCGGCAGGCCCGCGAGGCGTGGAAGCAGTGGCGGGTAGTGGCCAAGGTGGACCCGGACAAGCCCCTCTCCCCGTCTCAAGTGGCCGGTCTTGCTGCCAGCGGAGTGGATGCCGTCGTGCTGGGCGGCACCCAGGGCATCACCCGAGCCAAGGTGGCGGCGGCCCACGCCCTGCTTGTCCCCACCGGCTTGCCCCTGGCGGTGGAGGTGTCGACAGCGGAGGCCATCGTCCCGGACATCGACCTCTTCCTGGTGCCCGTCGTGCTCAACGCCCTGGACGTCCGCTGGATTACGGGCGCCCATCAGGCCGTGGCCCTGGCCCTGCGGGGACACCTGGACTGGTCGCGCGTCGCGGCGGAGGGATACATCGTCTTGAATCCGGCGTCGGCCGTGGCGCGGCTGACCTCGGCCCGGTCGCCGCTGGCGCCGGAGGAGGCCGCGGCCTACGCCGAGGTGGGCGTGCGCGTGCTGGGGCAGCCGCTGATCTACCTGGAGTACAGCGGCGCATACGGCTCCCCTGATGTGGTGCGGGCCTGCCGGCAGGCCCTCTCGGGAACAGGGGCGCGGCTGTTTTACGGCGGCGGCATCGCCACGCCGGAGCAGGCCGCAGAGATG
>CALMNP010000367.1 GCA_937868875.1 uncultured Bacillota bacterium
AGTGGTGGCAATCCTTCTGACAGTGGGCCCGCTGGCCCGGGGATTGTTCTTCCCCCCAGAGCAGTTGCTTGCCGCGTGCGCCGTTTTGACCGCTGGTGTTCTATGGAACCTAGATCGTTACCGTCAGGGTCGTCCGCCTATTCGCAAGCTTTCGCCACTTGAGGCCGGTGCCATCCTTGTGCCCGTCGCCTACGGGCTGGCCGCCGTACGTGGGGTGCACGGTAAAGGGGCGCTCCTCGGACTCGTTGCGGCCTCCGCTGGTTACGCGGTGTTCACCACTAGTCGGGATGCTCGCGTTGGCGGACCGCGGGGGCGCTTGGTCTTTGGGGCGATTGTCCTTGGCGTCGCGATCATGTCCCTGCTGGGGTTGGCCAATTACCTTGGACTCCTGCACCTCCCTGGCGGCGTGATCCTTGGATGGCGCCAAGCTCCGGCGCTGGGTCGTGTGAGCTCCACCATTCAGTACCCCAACACCCTGGCAGCCTTTCTTGGGGTGGGTATACTCCTCGCCCTGGCGCTTCAGGCCCAGGGTGCTCCGGGGCGGCGCAATGCTGGCTGGCGGGCCGCCGCCGGCGTGATGGCCGTCGTGCTCTTACTCACCCAGTCGCGAGGTGGACTGCTGGTGTTGCCAGTCGCCGCGCTTCTGCTGGTTGCCCTGGCCCCGGCGGGTACGCGGATCCAGCTTGCGGCGGATGCAGCCGGGGTGGTCGGCGGAGCCCTGCTCACAGCTGACCCCCTGGTTCAGGCTGCCGCTGCGGGGACGCCTTGGGCCGGAGTGGCGTGGGCGGGCGTAGCCGCCCTGGTGGCTGGCGGGCCATGGGGGTCCCTGGCCGCTGGCGCCCGGCGCTACGGTTGGTGGACCCAACCTGCCACAGGCTTGGCAGCCGCGGGACTGGTGGTGGCCGTCTTTGTCTATGGAAATGCGGCTAACCTTCCTGGCGCCACCCGGTTGGGCGAGGCCGCAACGGCCGCAGTTGAAGCTCTGGACGAAGACGCACCCCTGCCAGCGGACCAGGTCTCCCGCCTCGTTCTCATGAAGGATACGTTCTTGGTCATCCGCGACTATCCTGTGCTTGGGACGGGCGGCGGGGGCTGGGCCGTACTTTTCCCCCGCTACCGGACAAGCCCCTACTATAGCACGCAGGCTCATTCGTTCTACGCCCAATACGCGGTGGAGACAGGTGGCTTGGGCCTAGCTGCCCTGCTGGTATTTCTCGCTGGACTTGCCGCTACTTCCATCCGTCTGGTCCGGGTGCGGCGCGGCGGTTCGGAGCGTATGCAACTAGCCGGTGCGCTCGCTGCTCTGACCTTGCTGCTCCTGCACTCGGCCATGGACTTCGACCTTAGCTACCTCTCCACGACCATGGTTCTCTGGGCTCTGGCAGGCTCCATTAACGGCGAGGGGAGGCGCCTGTCACCCGAGGAATGGGAGGGGGACTCAGCTGCGGCAGAGCGCAACTTCCTGGCCGGTTCCCGTGACATTGCCCGGGGGACGGCTACGGCGGGCCGACGCTCTACGCCGCCGCGGGGCCTCCTGACCTGGCTGCCCGCCGCCACCGCTGCGGCCTTTGCCGTGACGGCCCTGGTGGCGGCGATGCTGCTCGTCGGCGAGCTGTTCAAGGGCTGGGCGGCCTACCGCGCCGAGACTGGCAACCTCGCCAGCGCCGAGCGCAACTACGCCCGATCCCTGCGTTTCAACCCCAAGGACGACGAGACCTATCTGGCCCTGGCCGACCTTTACAGGCGACAGGCGACAGAACTCCTGGCGGCGTCGCCCCTTGAAGAGAAGCGCGGACAGGACCTGTTAGAACGGTCCGTTCGCGCGGCTGAGTCGGCCTTAGCAGTAAATCCGCAAAGCCCGCGCACCCGCCTGGCACTGGCCCAGCGGTATTTCGCGGCTGGCCGGCTCGTGCCGGCCCTGGAGGAGGCGCGGCGCGTTCAGGCAGAAGATCCCTGGGAGCAGGGCGGCTATGAACTGGCGGCTCGGGTGGAAGTAGCCGATGGGTTGGATGCTCTCGCCAATGGCGACGCCGCTGAAGCCCGAATGCGCTTCACCCAGGTACTCCGGGAAGGTATCGGCTATGAAACCCAGGCGGATACATTCAACAAACGGGCAGTGAGGGTCGGGCGGCCGCCTGTCGTTGTAGGGGAGTTGGCCCTGGCCCTTGGCCAGGCTCACTACTTCCTGCGAAACCCCGAATCCGCGGAGTTCTATCTCGGACGCGCGCGGCTGAATCCCTACGCCGCTGGGCAGGCGGAGGCATGGCTGGCGTTGGTCTACCGGAGCACAGGGGAGCGCGGGAAAGAGGCCTGGTTGCACAGGCAGCCCTCCGTTAGGCTGGCCTTCCAGGACGAAGAATTTCTCGCCCTGGCCGCTCTGCCACAGTTGGACTGACGACCGGCAGGCGCGCACTCGCGGAATGCACAACTCAGTCGATAATAAAATGGACGCTTCTGGAAATCCTAAGAGGGATTCCCTAAACCGCGTCGTATCTGTTAAGTGTCCTGGCTCCTAACCAAGTAAAGTCCAAAGAGACAATAACAAGGCCTGGCGCGGGCACACCACCCCCTCGGGGGTACTCCCAGAGAGAAAGGAGGGAAGAAATCATGGTTTCGATTGAACGCCAGAGCGTCAAGGTCTTGAGTGTATTTTTGGTCCTGGCTATGTTGGCGGCAGCGGTCCTCCTCTCGGGCACGGGCACCGTCATCGGCGCTGCTTACGGCGGTGGCGGTGGCGGCGTAGTAGCCGGCTCCGCTTCCGGCACGGCGACGGCGGCCGCAGGCGGCACCATCGCTCTCGGCGACGGCAGTGTGAAGGTTGCGCTCCCCGCTGGGGCGGTCAGTGCCGACGTCACGGTCACCATCTCGCCCGTCGACAAGGTCACGCAGAACATGGCCGGCTACATTAAGGTGGGTTCGGCCATCTACGAGCTCGTGGCCGAAACCGCGGACGGGACCCCCGTCACCAGTTTCGACAAGCCGGTCACCCTTGAGTTCACCTACAAGGACGCCGACCTCGGCAATACCGCTGAGGCGAACCTGATGGTGTACTACTGGGACACCGCCTTCAAGGCCTGGATTGCCGTTCCCACCTCGGTTGACAAGGCGGGGAACAAGGCCACGGCCACGGTGAGCCACTTCACGGTGTTTGCCCTGCTGGACAGCACCGTGTTCAAGAGGTTCAACGACATGGCCGGCCACTGGGCTGAGGGCGACGTCCTCAAGCTCAGCAGCCTGGGCGTGACGAAAGGCTACGCGGACGGTGGCTACCACCCGGGCGATGTCATCACCCGGGCGCAGTTCACCAACCTCATGGCCATCGCCGCCGGGCTGTCGCCTGTGGCTGACCCGCAGCTGACGTTTGCCGACGCCGACAAGATTCCGGTCTGGTCGCGCGGCTACGTGGCGGCGGGCATCAAGGCAGGCCTCATCAACGGCTATCCCGACAACACCTTCCGGCCGGACGACCCCATTGACCGGGCTCAGATGGCCAAACTCCTGGCGGGCGTCTTGAAGCTGAAGAACAAGCTGCCCAGCACGGCTGGCGGCAGCTTCACCGACAGCGACAAGATCCCCGGCTGGGCGAAGGATTCCGTGGGCCAGGCATCCGCGGCCGGCCTGATCAAGGGCAACCCGGACGGCTCGTTCGCGGCAGACCGCACCGCCATCCGGGCGGAGGCCGCCACCATGATCAGCCGCCTTATGGACCGGCTGACCAAGTAGGCACCCGACCCGGCGGCTTTCACGGACGAAGGGAAAGGCGGGGAGCAATCCCCGCCTTTTTCGCATCCCTCACGGCACCCCACCCTTTCTGGAGAGTCCCCACGTAGTCATGGTGGAATGTACACAACGTACGTAACGTATGCTACAGTGGGAGGCGAGGGGGATGCGTATGGTCGTTCTCCAGAGTGCAACGGAGGTGCGCAAGGACTTCAGCCGGTTCATCGACCAGGTGATTCACAAGGGACCCGCGTTCGTGAGACGAAGCCGGGATGAGTTCGCGGCACTGTCCCTGGACCAGCTCGAATTGCTGCTGGCGCCCTATCGGTTCCATCTGGATCACGGCAGGGAAAAGGACGGCTCCGTCAGCGGGGGCCTGCGTGAGGTCGACCTGGTGGGCAACGCAGCGAGCCTGGAGGCGTTGAAGGGCTCCCTCGCCCAGGACCTGATCGACTACGCCCAGGAGTACCGCGCCAACTTTGAGCTCTATTACCACGCGCCCAACCGCCGGGGGCACCTTCCCTATGTTCTGCAAGTCCTGCTTCAGGAGAACGCTCAGGCCGTGGCCGAACTGATTGATGCCTAAGTGGAAGGAACTGAGGCGGTTCTGTGGTCGGGACGGATGGGAGTGTTTCCGCGAAACAGACCACTACTTCTACCGAAAGCTCATGCCGGGCGGCACGTTGAAGCGGACCAAGGTGTCGAAGGGCTCGGGAGAGATCGGGCCTGACCTCTGGCAACGCATCTTGAAACAACAGTTGCAGGTGACCCAGGAATACTTCAATAGCAAGCTCAAATAGGTTCTTCGCCCAGTTTCTACATTTTGCAACAAATGACTATTGACAGTTTGTCATATCCTATGGTACGTTGACCTTGCCTGGTAGTGCTTACCAGTCCAGGCAAAGTCCCGCCCAATTGAATAGACCCCTCCGATAATAGCAAACTGCTCGTAAGGGCGGGACGCAAAGCCACGGGACCTTCGGGTTCGCCGGGCTGCCGAAGAGCGAGACCACATGCTTTTTAAGGTCCATCTTCCGGGAACGGAGGCTGGGCCTTTTTCATTGGGCGCCTCAGGAGGGCGCCATGAAAAACCGGACCCGGCCGGCCGTTCGGCCCGCGCAGACCCATCCGGGCCGGAGCCGGCAGACCCCCTGGATTCAGTCCCTGGCAGCCATTCTGGCTGCATCCGCCCTGCTCGTCCTGCTGCCCGCCGGCCCGGCGGGGGCGGA
>CALMNP010000368.1 GCA_937868875.1 uncultured Bacillota bacterium
CGGAGAATACCGCCAGGGCGGCGGCAATGCTCAGCCGTTCGCGCGCCTGCTGGTCAGTCCGCTTCGGTGGGCCGTAGACGATTCGCTGCAGGCGGCGAACCAGTTCGCGGGATGGTGCTGCCATGACGATGTGCCTCCCAGAGTTACTGTGCCCATTTCCGCCGGCTGTCTGCCACAGCTTCCGCAATGGAGACCAGTCGGCAAGATCGGGCTGCGTCTCCTCTACGGTCTTCCGGGCGGCGTCAGACGTGCTGGGCCACGAACTGGGTCCCGGCGGGCTCGGCCTGGAGCTGGCCGGAGGTCCGGTCCGTCAGGGATTGGATGAGCGGCTCCGCCGCGGCAGGCTCTACAGCGGTCAGGATTTCGACGCGGTCCGTGAACCGGGTGTCGAGGGTCAGGGCGCCGGCTTCCTCTAGCGCGTGCTGCACCTTGCCCAGCCAGGTATAATCCAGGGTGAGGCGCAGGACCGCCAGTTCCCGGCGCCTCTCGCGCCCGGCGGCGGCCAGGGCGCCCCTGGCCGCCTCGCCGTAGGCGCGGACGAGGCCCGGCGCGCCTAGCAGTACGCCGCCGAAGTAGCGGGTGACGACCACAAGGGCGTCGGTGATGTCCTGCTTCTGGAGCAGTTCCAGGATGGGCCGCCCCGCCGTGCCCTGGGGTTCGCCGTCGTCGCTCATGCGCTGGACCCGCGCCGCCGGCCCCAGCCGGTAGGCGAAGGCGTGATGGCGGGCATCCCGGTGGCGGGTGCGAATCTCCTCCAGGAGCCTCAGGGCCTCGCCTTCATCGGTGACGGGGAAGACCTGCCCGATGAAACGCGACTTCTTGATGACCACTTCGGCGGCGGCCTGGCCGCGAACCGTTATGTAATCCATGGGTGACACCCCTCGTCAGGGCCGGCCGGGACCGGGCGGCCCTGGGGAATGATGAACGCTGGTAACCCGTCCCGGCAAGGGGGGATTTCTCTGGCCGTCCTTGGGCTGGCTCTGTTCTTCTTGGGTCTAGGCCTGCAGCGCCTGGCGGCCCTGGCCCCCGCCTGGGTGGAGCGCATCTACTCCCGCGGCCTCTTCCCGTGGATAGCGCGCGCTCTCAGCGCCGTGTCCCGCCTTGTTCCCTTCTCGCTGGCCGAGGTGCTGGTGGAGTTGCTGATCGTCCTGGCCCTGGCCTGGCTGGTGGCCACGGTGCGGCACGTCGTGCGGCAGCCGCAGGGCCGGCGCCGGGTGGCAGCCTGGAGGCGTCTCTCCGCCCTGCTGGCCGTCCTGGGTACCGTCTACCTGGCCTTTATTCTCCTCTGGGGGCTCAACTACGGCCGGCAGCCCCTGGCGGGGAGCATCGGCCTGCAGCCCAGGCCGTCGTCCGTGTCCGAACTGGCCGCTCTGTGCAGTGACCTGATCGACCGGACCAACGCCTTGCGGCAGCAGGTTCAGGAGG
>CALMNP010000369.1 GCA_937868875.1 uncultured Bacillota bacterium
CGCCGATATACCCGACAATACCGCACATGCAATCAAGCTCCCTTCGTCGCTGCCTGGTGTGCCCGGCGCCGGGCCTGACGGCCCCGGCAGGGCGGAAGAAGGACCGGCGAGAGGACGCAAAAAAGCCGTGTCCTCTCGTAGAGATGAGGACACGGCGAGGAAAGCAGGGGTACAGAGAGTGCCGGCACCGTCCCGGGCCCGTAGGGATAGACTCCCCCCTTGGACCCGAACCGGAGTGCTTGCGCTGCTCCGCTCCTACCTCCACCCGGCCTTATTGTCCCCGGAATCACTTCCGGGATTTGTCAGGCCTTTGACGGTCGTGAAGAGACCGAGGGTCACCCGCCGAATAATTCGAGATCCCCTTCCTCGTCAACTTGGCGACGGCCGCCGCTCTCCGGGGCGTCTGATGACACCCGAATCACCGCGAGGCCGCCTGGTGCCAAGTCCTGGCGCTGTTGACACTACCGTGTCCTCAATTGTGGCGGAACCGGCAACCGTCACCTCCTCCGATGCCTGGGGTCATCACGCCTGACGGCGCCCGGCGTGTGGTTCGATTATAGGCGCCCGGCGGCGCGGCCGTCAATGCGCCCATGGGCCCAACCGGTCGCTGTATGCTATGCCATTTCGGCCTGGATGACCTCTTCCAGGTCGGCCGCAATGTGATGCAGTTGGTCGTGCTCGCGCCCTTCCACCATGATCCGGATGAGGGGCTCCGTTCCTGAGGGCCGCACCAGCACGCGCCCCTGGCCGGCCAGAGCCTGCTCCGCCGCGGCCACGGCCTGCCGGATGCGCGGATTCTCCAGGGCTCCGTCCCGCCGGGCGACGGGCACGTTGACCATCACCTGGGGCAGGGTCTCCATCTGGGCTGCCAGCCGGGAGAGGGGCTCGCCGGTTTCGGTCAGGATGCGAACCACCTGGCAGGCGGTCAGGATGCCATCGCCGGTGGTGCTGTGGTCCAGGAAGATGACGTGGCCGGACTGCTCCCCGCCCAGGGCCAGGCCCTGCTCCAGCATGGCCTCCAGGACGTAGCGGTCGCCGACCTTGGTGCGGACAAGGCTGCCGCCCGCCTGACGGACAGCCAGCTCCAGACCCATGTTGCTGAGAACGGTGGCGGCCACGGCCTTCCCCGGCAGGCGGCCGGTGCGCAGCAGGTGCAGTCCGCAGATGGCCAGCACGTGGTCGCCGTCCACCAGTGCGCCCTTCTCGTCGGCCAGGATGACGCGGTCGGCGTCGCCGTCGTGGGCGATGCCCAGTTGGGCGCCATGCTGCCGGACGGCTTTCTGCATGTCCTCGGGATGCGTGGAGCCGCAGTGCACGTTGATGTTGACGCCGTTCGGGCTGTCGGCCAGAACGATGACCTCGGCCCCCAGGCGGCGGTACACCTCCGGCGCCAGCCGGTAGGAGGCGCCGTTGGCGCAGTCCACCACCAGCTTCAGCCCCTGCCAGGGCCGGTCCTCGGGGTTGGCCGCCACAGTCGACACCACGTGGGCCAGGTAGGCCTCCACGGCGTCGGGCTGCTCCACCACGCGTCCCACCCCGCCGCCGGTGGGCCGGGGCAGGGTGTCCTCCTCAGACCGCACCAGGTCCTCCAACTGGTCCTCTACGGCATCCGGCAGCTTGTAGCCGGAGGCGCTGAAGAACTTGATGCCGTTGTACTCGGCCGGATTGTGGGAGGCGGAGATCATCACGCCCCCCTGGGCCTGCAGGGCCGACGCCAGGTAAGCCACGGCGGGCGTGGTGACCACGCCAACCCGAATCGCGTCCACCCCCACGGAGCAGATGCCGGCCACCAGGGCCGCCTCCAGCATCTCGCCGGAGGCGCGGGTGTCCATGCCAATGACCAGCCGTGGGCGCCCCTGGGTCGGTTCGGTTTCCTGCGTCAGAAGATAGGCGCCGGCCCGCCCCAGGCGGTAGGCCAGCTCGGGAGAAAGCTCATGGCTGTTGGCGATGCCGCGCACGCCGTCTGTTCCGAACATGCGGCTCAATCGAGTCGCCCCTCTCTGGGATGCGGAGTGAAGAAGGGGCCGGTAGGGCCCGTCGGCGCCTCGCGGGCGCCGTTCGGGACAGCCGGTCCCTCAATATTCTATGCATGGCGCCGGCCCGAAGGCGCCGGCGGCCCGGGCCTCTTAAAGGCGAGTGGGCACCCGTACCCTGGACGCGTCAGTGCGCCGTGCTGGTGGTCTTGGTCGCCGTCTTGGCCTCCAGGGTGACGGAGGCGATGCGGGGGCTCATGTCCACCACCCGCACGCCCTGCGGCGTGGCCACCTGCAGCGGCAGCTGGTAGTCGCCGGCGTCCAGGCCCTGGGCGCTGACGTAGACGGCGATGTCGGAGAGCTGCAAGGCCGCCATGACCTGCCGCGGCCCCTCCAACTGCAAGGTGACGGAGGTGGGCGTGGCGGTGGCGCTGAGGTTGTCCGCCAGGTTCCTGACCCCGATGGGCACGGCGTCGAACGTCTTGGTGAGCGTATCCGCTTCAATCCGGATGGTCACGATCACGGTCTGCGGCTGGACCATCTCTGCGCCGGGCGGCAGCTGAAGCCCAACCTCCCGGCTGACGTCGGCACTGGCGCCCTTGATGTCCAGGGGCTGGGTCAGGGTGGAGCCGATGGCGCGCAGCGAATCCAGGCTGGTGGCCCGCACCTTGACGGTCTTGGGCGCCACGGTGATCTCGCCCACCCGGTAGCCGGGGGCCGGCTGGCCGGTGACCCGCGCCTCCACCGGCACGTCGATGCCCGGCGGCAGACGGCGCATGGCCACGGTGACCGGCAGGGCGCTGGGCGTGATGGTCACGCCGGGCACCTGCTGGCCCTTGCTGTCCAGGGCGCCGAGGTTGGCGGTGCGGTCCAGGCTGAAGTCGCCGGGGTCCTGCTTGTCCGGGGCGACCCCCGACAGGCTGACCGGCCCGAAGACGGAGTTCACCTGGTCCACGCGCGAGGCCGGCCCCTCCACCACCACGGTGGTGTCGGCGGGGGTCAGGCCCAGGACCTGATAGTCGCTCCCCAGTTCGCCCACCTGCTTGATCTGCACCGGCACGCGGGCGGTCTTGCGCGGCTCCACCTGCACGCTGATGAACTGCGGGTAGACATCCACCAGACGCACGCCGTCCGGAACGGTCACGTCCACGGTGGCCGGAACCAGCCCGGCTTTGGCGTCCTTCAGCGAGAGAGTGGCGTGGATATCGCTGCTGCGCACCTTGCCGACGGCCAGGGCGCTGCCCTCCACGGTGACGCGAACGGCGGGCAGGGTGTTCGGATCCAGGAGGGTGAGCGAGGCAGGCAGGCTGCTGACCGCGGGGCGGACGGCGTCAAAGGTCTTGCGCGACTGCTGGCTCTGGTCGGTGCTGACGTACAGCCACAGGAACACCGCCAGAACCAGGGCCACGATTTTGAGGGTCAGATCCCGTTCCAGCCAACGATCCACTAGGACTCTGCCCCCCGGTTGAAGAGGTGGATGGCCAGCCCCTTGGGCTTCAAGAGGGCTGTCAGCATCTCCTCCAGTGTTTTCGTCTCCAGATGGCGGATGAGCTTGCCGGCGTTGGCCAGGGAGACGGTGCCCGTCTCCTCCGACACGACCACGACGACGGCGTCAGAGTGCTCGGTGATGCCCAGAGCGGAGCGGTGCCGGCTGCCCAGTTCGGTGGAGAGGCCCTGGGCCTCCGTCAGCGGCAGGAAGCACCCCGCCGCCAGCACCCGGCTGCCGCGGATGATGACGGCGCCGTCGTGCAGGGGCGTATTGGGAATGAAGATGTTGATCAGGAACTCGGAAGAAACAACCCCGTCGATGTGAATGCCGGTCTCCACATAGTCGTTGAGCCCGGTCTCGCGCTCCAGCACCATCAGGGCGCCGACCTTGTTCTTGGACAACTGTTCGACCGCCCGCAGCAGTTCCTTGATGACCAGAGCCTGATCCTCGTCGATCGCCTGGTCCGCGTCCGGCCGGAACAGCCGCCCGCGGCCCAGCTGTTCCAGGGCGCGGCGCAGCTCCGGCTGGAAGACAATAGGCAAAGCCACGGCCAGGCCCAGGGTGACCTTCCCCAGGAGCCAGTACACCGTCTTCAGGCCCAGCCACTGGCTGACAAAGGTGGCCGCCACCAGGACGATGACACCCTTGAGCAGCTGGATGGCCCTGGTGCCCTGAATCAACAGGAAAAGACGGTAGAGGACATAGGCCACAACGCCGACGTCCACCACCGCGGCCAGGATGTCAATGGGGCTGAGGGAGCGGAGAAAAGAGATCATGGGAAGGGGCGTCCTCCCTGATCAAGTCGTTATTCCAAGTTTAACAGATTCATGGGACAAGTTCTATGCCCGACAGTATAAGCTTCTCTCCGACGGCGCCGTGCCCGGTATAGGACCGTGCCCCGGCAGTGACACTAGGCAGGAGGTGGCGAGCTTGGGACTGTTCGGAAGGCGGCGGAAGGCCGCCAACAAGGACAAGGAGGAGGCCCCTTTCCCATCCGGCTCGTCCGGTCAGTCCGGCCCGTCTGGTCAACAGGGGTACCAGTGGCATAAGTCCCTGCAAGACAACCTGCAGGCTATCCAGGACGCCTTCGGTTCGCCGGAGACCATCAAGCTGCAGCACCTGGAGGTCTCCGGACGGGACGCCGCCGTTGTGTTCGCCTCCGGCCTCGTGGACCTGGAGAAGATCGCCGTGGAGATCATGCAGCCCCTGTCGACCTGGTCCAGGACCCACCGGGAAGCCCGGCCAGAACTGCACGACTGGCCGCAAGGCGTGCTGGCGGCGGCCCAAACCAGCACCGTTCGGGACCTGTCGGACGCGGCTCTTGAGCTTTTCAACGGCTCCGCCCTGCTGCTTCTGGACGGCGAAGACCGGGTCCTGGCAGTAGCCGTCGACGGGTACGCCAAGAGGTCGCCGGAGCCGCCCCGGGTCGACCCGGTCATCCGCGGCGCCCAGGAGTCCATGACCGAGACGCTCCTGGACAACCTGGCCATGGTGCGGCGCACGGTGCCCGACCGCCGTCTGCGCACCATCACCCGCCGGGTGGGCACGCGCACTCGAACCCGGGTGGAGGTCGTGTACCTCCAGGATGTGGCCGACCCGGACCTGGTCACGGAAGTCGTTCACCGCATCGATGCGATCGAGTGCGGCGGCATCCTGGAGTCGCGGTACGTGGAGGAGCGCATCCAGGACCACCCCTGGTCGCCCTTCCCCACCATGCTGGACACGGAGCGTGTTGACGCCGTGGCCCAGGCCCTGCTGCAGGGCCAGGTCGTGATCATGGTGGACCGTACCCCGCAGGCCCTGATCCTCCCCGTCACCTTCTTCGAGTTCTTCCGCAGCGTCAGCGACTACTCCACGCCCGTCTATTTCGCGACCTTCGCCCGCTGGCTGCGCTTCATCAGTTTCTTCCTCTCCTTCACCCTCCCGTCGCTGTACGTGGCCCTGGTCGGTTATCACCCTGAGGTCATTCCCACAAAGCTGGCCCTGTCCATCCTGGGAACGCGCCAGGGCATCCCCTTCCCGGCGGTTTTCGAGGTCCTGATCCTTGACCTCATGATGGAGGTGCTCAGGGAAGCCACCGTGCGGATGCCGCGGAACGTCGGGCAGACCATCGGCGTGGTGGGTGGCATCGTTCTGGGAACGGCGGTCGTCCAGGCGGGCATCGTCAGCAACACTATGCTGATCATCGTCTCCCTGTCGGCCGTGGCGTCCTTTGCCGCGGCGAACTTTACCTTTGCCCAGGCCATCCGCATCCTGAAGTACGTACTCCTGGTTCCGACCGTCATGCTGGGACTGGTCGGATACGTCCTCGGACTCACTGTCATCCTGCTGCACCTCTGCAGCCTGGATTCCTTCGGCGTCCCCTACATGAGCCCCCTGGCGCCCTACAGGGCCGGCGACATCAAGGACACGTTCACCCGGGTCCCCCATTTCCTGATGACCCGCCGGCCGCAGACCTATCACCCCAGCGACATGAAGCGTTCCGCCAAACGACAGAAGCAGACCTGAGCGAGGAGGCCGCGTGAAGCCAGTCAAGGCGGGAAACAAGCTTATATCGTCCAACGAAATGATGCCGCTCGTCTACTGTGCCACAGTCGCCTACGGCATCATCGTGGGTCCGAAGATGCTGGTCGAATTTGGCCGTGAGGCCTCCCCCCTGCTCAGCGCCCTCGGCTTGGGCCTGGCGGTTGGAGTCATCATCCTGTCCGTCAAGATGGCCCAGCGGTTCCCCCACCTGACCGCATTTCAGTGGATCATCCGCCTGCTCGGCCCCTTGGGCTACGTGCCAGCCGTGACGCTGCTCCTTTACCTCTTGGCCCTCCAGAGCGTCCACGCGTACAACTTCGCTGTGCTGCTGCAGATGCTGTTCCTCGACCGGACACCGCTGCCGGTCATCATCGTGGGCGGGATGGCAGCCGCGTTTTACGGCGTACACCTGGGCATCGAAGCCCTCTCCCGCTTCTTCCGGATCATTGTCTACCTGGAGTACCTGGTCCTTGTTCCGCTGCTGCTCCTGGGACCATCCTCCTTCACCTGGACCCATTTCATGCCCTTCTATCCGCTGGACACGCGAACCTGGCTGCTGGGACCCCTCGTCGCCCTGGGCAGTTACCTGGGCTACGCCCACGCGCCGCTTGGCCTCCTCCCCTATGTACGTGACCATGAACGGGCCCTGCGCCCCAGTCTGGTGGGCCTGGCCTTGGCCGGACTGATCATCACGGGCGCCACCACGGTCACCCTGGGGGTCTTCGGGCCGGAGACCGTCCGCCTCACGGCCTACCCCACCTTCGAGTACTCCCAGGTCCTGCGGATGCCGCAGCCCCTTATGTTCCTGTCGCGGTACTCCCTGTTCTTCGGGATCGTCTGGGTGGTGGCTATTATGAAGCTGGCTATGTTGGACATGTTTATCTCTGCGATCGGCGTCCAACAGATTGTTGGCGTGCGAAATTTCAAGGTCGCCCTGGCGGGTGTGACGCTGGTGGTAGCGGTTGGGGCCATGCTGATCCCCAACCCGCGTGTTGGGGAGCAGTTGGTCGTGAACGTCGCCCTGCTTGGGGTGGCTCTGTCCCTCGGCCTTCTCCCCCTGCTCGGCCTGCTGGTGGTTCTCCTGAGGAGGCGGGCGGACAAAGTTGCCCAATCCAGTTAGACGGTTGCTGCTTCTCACCGCCGCCGTCCTGGCTATGATCTTCCTGACCGGCTGCTGGAATCTGGAGGAAATAGAAAACCGGTCTTTCGTCCTGGGCGTGGGCTTTGACCTCACCCCGGAGGGGCAGGTGCAGTGCACGGTTCAGTTGCCCCGGCCCCAGGCCCTCAATTTCGCCCGGGGCCAGTCGCCGGTCGCACCGCAGGAGCAATTCTCGTCCATCACGGCCACCGGCGCCACCCCCTGGGATGCCCTGGCGCAAATCAACAAGATTACATCGCGCCACCTGTACCTGGGTCATCTTCAGGTGATCGTCGTCGGCGAGGAGATGGCCAGACAGGGCATCAACCCGGTGATCGACGGCCTGCAGCGATACGCGGTCATCAACCGCAGGGCAGCGGTGGTCCTGGCCAGGAATGCCAGGCAGATTATGGAAGCACCGGTGCGCGGAGAGTTAACCCCAGCGATGTATTTCCAGACCTTCTTCAGCTCCAAGCCGACCCCGGAGTCCACGGAGAACGTCCCCATCTGGCGGGTGCGCCACGACCTGCTCATGCCGGCCCACGCCGCTCACATCCCCAGGGTCACCCTGGCCGACGGGCAGTTCCGCCTGGAGGGCTTTGGCCTGATCGCCAACGGGCGTCTGAGCGGAGACTTGCCGGGGGCACAGGCGCGGGGGCTGGCGCTGGCTAGAGGCCAGGTGCGCGATGGCAGTTTCGCGCTCAAGACGGGCGATCGGAGCGTCACGGTACGCGTCCAGAAGGTCGGGCGGAGACTGACGGGAACCTGGTGGGACGGGGGCGAGGCCCACATCCGCCTGTCGCTGGATGTGCACGGGCAAATCGAAGAAAATGACCAGTTGGGGCTGGCGATTCCCCCGGACCTGTATACCCGGTTTGAGGCGAAACTGGCGAACCAGGTCAAGGAGGAGGCGATGAACGCGATCGCGGTGGCCCAGAAGTCGGGGGCCGACGTCTTCAACTTTGGCGAGTACATGCGCATCGCCGACCCCTATGACTGGAACCCGGACAGGTGGGCCGAGAAGTTCCGGACGGCTGACATACAGGTATCCGCCAGGGCCAGGATCGACAGGACAGGCATGTTCGAGTGACGGGACCTCTGGAGGCAGCGGGCGGCGAAACAAAACCCGGCCCCCTGGGGGGCCGGGTGCGCAGGGTGCCAGGGCTACTTGTCGGCGTCCTCGTCCGTATCCACGTCCAGGTCGGGCTCGATGCCCACGGACGTGTAGTAGGCCAGGCTCTGCAGTTCTATGGTCAGGTCGATGTTCTGCACGTAGACGCCCGGAGGCACCTTGAGCTTGCTGGGGGAGAAGTTCAGAATGGCCTCGATCCCCGCCCGCACCAGCACGTCCGCCACCGCCTGAGCCTCGGGCGCCGGGACGGTGATGATGCCGATGCGCACGTTGAGGTCGTGGCACTTGGTACAGATGTCACCCAGGGGCTGTATCTCGACCCCCTGAATCTCCTTGCCGATCTTATCCCAATCATTGTCGAAGATGGCCACAATCCGGACGTCCTTGTGCTTGGCCAGGCTGTAACGCGCGAGAGCGGTGCCGAGGTTGCCGGCGCCCACCAGGACGGCGTTGACGCCCTTGTGCAGGCCCAGGATTCGCTTGATGCGCCGGGACAGGATTTCCGTGTCGTAACCGACGCCGCGGGTCCCGAAGGCCCCGAAGTAGGCCAGGTCCTTGCGGATCTGCTCCGGGGAGAATCCAGTGCGCCCAGCCAGATCGGCGGAGGAGACAATCTCCACTTCCTCCACCATGAGGTCGCCCAGAATGCGCAGATACACGGGAAGCCTCTTGATTGCAGCCTCGGGGATCTTGGGGTTTCTCATGGCACACCCTCTCCCTACGCGGGGTGCGGGCCTCGGCTGGGGGCTCTGGCGCGTCCCTAAAACGCCCGATCCACCACGAAGTCCGCCACTACCGCCAGGTTGGTTACGGCGGGGCCCGGAGGCAGTTGGGCCAGGTGGTCCTTGGCCTTCTGAATGAAGTTGTGCGCCGTCTGGTAGGCGTACTGGAGTGAACCGTTCTCACGGACGATGGCGCTGGCCTCCTGGGCCTCGGCATCGCCCACGGCGCGGCTCTCCACAATTTCCCTGAGAGTGGCGGCCCGCGGCGACGTCGTCAGGGCGTGAAGCACCGGGAGTGTCAGGATGCCGGCCCGCAGGTCGGACCCGATGGGCTTGCCCAGGGTGGGAGCCGTGGCGGTGAAGTCCAGGATGTCGTCCACAATCTGGAACCCCATGCCCAGCCCGTAACCGTACTGCGTCAGGGCCTCCAGCCGGGGTTCGGGCGCGCCGGAAACCAGCCCGCCCAGACGGCAGCTCTCAGAAAGGAAGAGAGCCGTCTTCTTGGCAATGCGGTCGTAGTAGTCGTCCACCGTCTGGTCCACCTGGAAGGCGGTGGCCGCCTGCTGAATCTCGCCGGTGCTCATCTGGTACACCACGTCCGCCATGACGCGCACCAGGCGGTTGTCTCCGGTGTCGGCCAACAGCTGGAAGGCCCTGGCGAAGAGGTAGTCCCCCACGAGCACCGAGTACCCGTCCGACCACTTGGCGTTGACCGTGGGCCGGCCGCGCCGCAGGCGCGAGTGGTCCACCACATCGTCGTGCACCAGGGTGGCCATGTGGATCAATTCCACGGCTGTGGCCGCCGGAAGTATCTTATCCAGATCATAGCGGTGGACCTTGGCCGCCAGCATCACCAGGGCGGGACGGAGCCTCTTGCCTCCGGCCTTCAGCAGGTGCGTGCTGATCTCCACCAGCAGGGGGTCCTGGCTGGCCAGGGCCTCCTCGATATACTGTTCGGCGCGAGGCAGGTCCCTTTCGATCTCCGAAAAGAGGGAGACCGTCGGCACCCTGGCCGTCAGGGCCTGGGATTCCATCTCTTACCAGCTCCAAGCTTTGTTCCGTAGCGCCTTGGTCAAAAACCCGCAACACCAGTGAATTTTAGCAATAAGCCCGGTGGTCCTCCAAGGTCCAAACCGTCTCCGAGCCGGCTCACTTTGTTCCTGTGAAATCTATCTGGTCCGTTTCGACGTTGTCGCCGTTTCTCCTCTAAGTTCGCTGGCCAACACCTCAAGCCGCCGCAACCGGTGGGCCACCCCCGATTTGCCCACAGGCGGCTCACACAGTTGGCCCAACTCCTTGAGGCTGGCCCCGGGGTGCTTGAGCCTCAGCTCCGCCAGCTCGCGCAACGAGTGCGACAGGGTATGCAGCCCCAAACGGCGGCGGATTAGCTTGACGTCCTCCGCCTGGCGCACCCCTGCATCCACGGTCTTCTCCAGGTTGGCCGTCTCGGCGTTGACCAGCCGGTTGACGCGGTTCTTCACCGTTTTCAGGGCCAGCACATTCTCATAGGCCAGCAGCGCCTGGTGAGCGCCCATCAGACCCAGCAGTTGGCCGATCTGGTCTGCCTCCTTCAGGTACAGGACGATCTCGCCGCGGCGAGAGGTGAGCCTGACCATGACTCCCAGGCTGAAGAGAAGCTGGACGACCTGGTCGGCCAGGGCCTCGTCCCGGAGGACCATCTCCAGGTGGTGACTCCGCCCCGGATCGGTGACGGACCCCGATCCGAGGAAGAGTCCGCGCAGGTAAGACCGGCGGCAGCAACCACGGACGGTCAGCTCATCCGGGATGTCCCGCCGCAAGCCGCCCCCCGGGTTCAGGACCCCAAGGCGAACCAGGTCTTGCCGGGGCCGCGCCGAGGCCAGCAGGACGCTGAACGAGCGAGAACGGCGAAGGCGCCGTTGCTTGCGCACCAGCACCTCCGGATTGCTGCCCAGAACCGCCTTGCCCAGTTGAATCAGTTTACGGGCAACCGGGGCCTGCCCCGTCTCCACCCAGATGTGAAAGCGCTCGTCAGGCGGAGCCGACGAAGGCGGTCCGGCGTCCCTGCCGGCGATCTCCAGGGTGCCGGCGGCTCGGACCAGCCCGGCCAGTTCGGCCACCTGGCAGCAGCCCTTGTCCGGCGCCACCCGGGCCAGTTCCTCCTTCACGGTTCGGGAAAAGGACAACAGCCCCACACTCCCGTGGCCTTCGCCGGCTAAGACCAACCGAGCCGACGCACGATTTCGTTGATGTCTCGATCTATTCCCACGCCCGAGAGGAAGCTGACCGTTCGGATCACGGGCGTCCCGCCCGCGTCATGGATGGGCGTGGTGGTGATAATCAAGTCGTAATCGGCGGCCCGGGCCGAGGCCTCGACAGCCTTGCAGCGGTCCACCGAGAAGTCCGTAAACCCGCGGCGCTTCAGAAGTTCTTCAATCTTGTCCGCGACCACCGTGGAGGTGGCGATAGCCGTGCCACAGGCGACGAGAATCCGCTTCCTGGCCATATCTTTCAACGCTCCTGCCTCTTGGTGTTTCTGCCGAACCGCTCCCGTTGAAGGGGGCGGCGGACTCAGCCCGCCGCCAGAGGAAAACGCTCCCGGATCAGGCGCCGGACCGCCTGGGCGTCCGGCTGGCCCAGGGCCTCTTGCGCCACGGCCTCGGCTTCGGGTACGGTGAGCGAGCGGAGGACCTCCTTGACCCGGGGCAAGGCCGGCGGGCTCAGGCTGAACTCCTCCAGTCCGAGGCCAAGGAGAATCGGCGCCGCCAGCGGGTCGCCCGCCAGCTCGCCGCACATTCCCACCCAACGTCCCGCCTTGCGGCCGGCCTGGATCACGTCCGCCACCAGTCGGAGCACCGCCGGATGCAGGCTGTCGTACAGGCCGCTGACGCGCTCGTTGGTGCGATCCACGGCCAGGGTATACTGCGTCAGGTCGTTGGTGCCGATGCTGAAGAAGTCCGCCTGGTGAGCAAGGATGTCAGCGGCCGCAGCGGCCGCCGGAACCTCGACCATAATGCCCACCTGCACTTCGCCTATAGCCTTGCCCTCCCTGGCCAGTTCCTCTCGAAGCTCGGCCACCAGGGCCCTGCCACGGGTGATCTCGTCCAGGGTCGAGACCATGGGGAACATGATGGCGATACGGGCTCCCTCCGAGGCGCGGAGCATGGCCCGCAGCTGCGGTCGGAAGACGTCGGGGCGGTCCAGGCAAAAGCGCAGGCCGCGCCAGCCGAGGAACGGGTTGCTCTCGCGGGGGATGCCCAGGTAGCCGATCTCCTTGTCGCCCCCCACATCCAACGTGCGGAAGACCACCAGATTCGGTCGCAGCCGCTCCACAACCTGCCGGTAGGCCCGGTATTGCTCCTCCTCGGAGGGCAGACGGGTGGCGTTCATGAACAGAAACTCGGTGCGGAAGAGGCCGACGCCCTCACCGCGGAACTGCAGCACCGCATCCACATCTGCGGGGCCGCCGATGTTGGCGGCCAGAATGACCCGGCGCCCGTCGCGCGTCTCCGCCGGCAGATCCGCCAGGCTCTCCAGCTTCTTGCGGCGGGACGCCTGTTCGCCGAGCCGCTGATCCAGGTCCGCCAGCTCCGCCGCCGGCGGGTTGACGAAGAGGCGGCCCCGGCGTTCGGTGCCGGCGTCCACGACCAGGAAGTCGCCGGTGTGGACCGTTTGCGTCAGGCCGGAGAGGCCCATCAAAGCGGGAATGCCCAGGGTCCGGGCCAGGATGGCGGTGTGGGAGGTGGCCCCGCCCTTCTCCACAGCCAGGGCCCGGACGTTGCGCGCGTTCATATTGGCCGTGTCGGAGGGTGTCAGGTCCTCGGCCACGAGCACGCTGTCGGGCGGCACATCCTGAAGGGACACCGCCTGACGCCCCAAAAGATGTCGGAGGACGCGCCGGCCGACGTCCCGCACGTCCGCCGCCCTCTCCCTCAGGTAGGGGTCCTCGAGGGTTTCGAACATCGCAGCGAACTGCTCCACCACCGTGTCCAGGGCGGACTCGGCGTTACGTCCTTCCCTCTGAATGACCTCCCGCACCCCGGAGATCAGGGCTTCGTCCTCCACCATGGCCAGGTGGGCCCGAAAGATGCCGGCCGCCTCGTCGCCCATGGCCTGGGCGGTCTTGTCAGCCAGTTCCTCCAGCTCGGAGCGGGACGCCCGGAGTGCCTCCTCAAAGCGCCCGACCTCCGCCGGCCGGTCGTCCACGACGCGACGCTCAAAGCTCAGATCCTCACTCAGGTAAAGCCAGGCACTCCCCTTGGCGATGCCGGGAGCGCCGACAATTCCCTCCATCACGATCTGCGTCACCTCACGCTGCTAGTCTGCTTCAATGCGGCAATGAATTCAGCGTGCCATCTGACTTCTGTAAGCGCCGGTCCAATCCCTGCCCTCCCAGGTGGTCGCGAGAGCAGGAAGAGCTACTCCCTGAAATGGCCCGGAAAAGCCGTTGACGCCCAGACCATCGCAGTGCTATGGTAAAAGCGGAGAATGTGAACGGCGTAACTAATAGGCAACCTGCTCCTTTACGAGCTTTCATTATATCGCACGGGCTGTCCGCCGTGCGTGCGGTTGAGCTAAGAACAGGGGGGTCCTTGATGGAAAGCCCCGGTAGTTTCCAGGTCGTTCGCTGCCCGTGCGGGAAGATTGTCGCCGAGGTTGACGACGGCAACCGGGTCCGGATCAAGTGCCGCCACTGCAAGCGCTACATCATCATTGAGCTGGATCAGAACAACCAGATGGTGATCCGTTACACGGAGGATCCGGCGCGCGAGGGGCTCGTGTCGCCTGCGCGCCGCTAGGCAGTACCCCAACTGAATAGGACAGTCCCGAGACTTTTCAGTCCTGAGGCCAGCATCCAACGGGGGTGCTGGCTTTTTGCCAGCCCTCTGTTTTCGTCTTCGAAGGAGGGTTGACTTGTGGACGCCTTTTCCGTGGGACTCCTCCTGCTGGCCGGTCTGTGCTACGTCGCCTCCTGGTTCGTCGTCTACCGGTGGCTTCGCCTGCGCTCCAACTGGCTCCGCCCCTTGCTGGTGCTCCTGCTTGGACCTGTTCTTGCGTTCGCAGCCATGATCGCCTTCGTCTTCCTCTTCTGGCCGCCGCGCGCCTGGATGTTCTAACTTGCTTCCGTCGCCTTCTGAGATGGGGCCACTCACCTCCCCCGGAAGGAGTGACTTCAGGTGCGCGGCCGCTTTGTCTTGTTCCTGATGGCCGTCTCCCTGTTGACTGTGCTGCCGGCGGCCCGGGCGCGGGCAGCCGGCGAGGACCCCATTGCCGAGGCTGCCGCCGCCAACCGGCGCTGCCTCACCTGCCACCCGGGCGAACCGTTTGCCACCACCTACCAGGAGTCCAACCACAAGGCCCTGGCCTGTGTGGCTTGCCACGCCTCGGTCCACGGCCAGCCGGCCGGTTCGGTCAGGGCCGAGGCGGCGGCTCCAACTCAGGGCGGCATTGCGCTCACCCGCGAGTGGTCGCTGGGGATTGACCGCACCTGCCGTACCTGCCACGAGGATGCTGACAGAGCCCTGGCCGGGTCGGCGCACGGAACGGTTGCCGCCGGCAGCCACACCGCCGTGCAGTGTGCGGACTGCCATGGCAGCCACGCCATCTTTAAGGCCTCCGACCCGCGGGCGGCGGTGAGCCGGCGGAACGTGGCCACCACCTGCGGGCGTTGCCATGACCCCAAGATTGCGGAGGCGTACCGCTACAGCTTTCACGGCTCCGCGGTGAAGCTCGGCAGCAGGCGGGCCGCCACCTGCGTCGATTGCCACGGCGGCCACGACATCCTGCCGCAGGTCAGCCCGGCATCCTCCGTGAATGAGGCGAACCTGCCGGGGACCTGTGCCAGATGCCATGTGAAGCCCCGGGCCAACTTTGCCCGGGGCCCGGAACACACCACTATTCACCAGAGGAGCACGGGGTTCCCGCTCTGGGTGACGTGGAAGATCTTCCTGGCCATCATCCTCCTGGACGTGACGCAGAACGCCGTGTTGATCACCCTGGAGCTGCTGCGCCAATGGCGTGATGCCTCGCACACCGCCGCCGTGGTGGGGAGGGAGAGCCATGACTGAGCAGAGGACCCGGGACAGCACAGCCCGCGGGCTGGAGCAGGCGGACTGCCGGCCGTCTGGCCATGCGTCCCGGTGGATTATCCGGTTCAACGCGCAGCAGAGGCTGCAGCACATCCTGCTGGCAGGCAGCATCATGGTGCTGATTCTAACCGGCTTCCCCATCAAATACGCTTTTGAGCCGTGGGCTCCGGTGGTCACCCGGATGCTGGGCGGCTTCGACGTCATGTTCAGCATCCACCTGGTGGCGGCCACCCTGATGATTTTGAGCGGGGTCTACCACCTCTTCTGGATTGCCTTCAACTTCCGCCGGCTGGACTGGGCGATGTTGCCCAGCCTCAAGGACCTGCGCGACGCGGGCGACCACTTCGCCTACCTGCTCGGCTGGCGCCAGGCCCCGCCGGACTTCGGCCGCTACACCTATCTGGAGAAGTTCGAGTACCTGGCGGTATTCTACGGCATTGCGGTCATGGGCCTCTCCGGTTTCTTCCTGTCCTTCCCCGAAGTGGGGGCGGCCCTCGCCCCCCGCTGGGTTCTGGACGTCCTCCGGGTGGCGCACAGCAACGAGGCCTTAGTCTGCTTCATCTCCATCGCCGTGGGGCACTCCTTCTGGGTGCACTTCCACCCCTCCGTCTTCCCCTCCAGCACCGTATGGTACAAGGGCACCATCTCGGAACACCACCTGGCAGAGGAACACCCGGCCGAGTACCGGCGCTGGCTGCAGTCCCAGGGCCTCGACCCCAGCCAGGCTCCTCACCCGGCTCATGAGCCAACCCGCTACCAGCGCAGCCGGCTGTTCATCACCGTGGAGCTTGCCGTCTATGGCGCCGTTGCCGTCTGGCTCTACGCCACCTTCGTCCCGATGCTCTTCCAGTAGCCGGTCAGGGCCAGCCAGACCCGGGCGACGGCTCCTGCAGGGAGGGTGTGAGACATGGTGCCCGTTCACCTCTCGCCGGCCTGGCGGCAGGCCCTGATGGCCCTGGCCACGGTGGTGTCGCTGGTCATGCTGGGCCTATCCACCTACTGGGCCATGCGCCTGGGCCGTGCCGCCTGGAGCCCGAGTTCCTGCAGCGGCTGTCACGCCATGAGGACCGAGGCCGCCAACTGGGCCCTCGGCCCGCACGGCAAGGTGGCCTGTGTCCAGTGCCACGGCAGGGTGGACCTGGCTCGCTTCACCTTTGCCTCCGTCACCGGCAGCTACCGGCAGCCGGTGGCCGCCGCCGGCGCTGTCTCCTCCCAGGCCTGTCTGGAGTGCCACAAGCTGGAGCGGCAGATTTCGCCCACCCATGACCTGACCATTCCCCACAGTTTCCACGTCTCTCTGAATATGGACTGTGTGGATTGCCACGCCCACCTGGTGCACGGTCCTCCGGGGGGCAACCTGAACGCCGCCCCGGCCGACTTCGGCCAGCGGGTCCCGATGGCACGCTGCCGCACCTGCCACAACGGCTCCATGGCCCCCAGAGACTGCGCCACCTGCCACGCGGACGCCCTGGGGAAGAAGCCCGCCGGGCCGCAGACCGAAACGCCGCCCCGTTGAGGGGCGGCGTTTCGCATTGCCGTCTTGTCTGTTGCGCTCCGGCCCGCCCTAAGGCAGCCGCTCGAAGCGGGCGGTGAAGAACCGCAGCGTCGGCGGCTCGTAGACCATCTTCAGGCCGGCGAGGCTGTTGCGCTTCTGATAGAGATCGATGACGGAGTCGGCCACCACGTCCATGTGCCGGTCCGTGTAAACCCGGCGCGGGATGGTCAGGCGCACCAACTCCAGCTTGGGATGGTTGTTCTCGCCCCGCTTGTTGCGGCCGGCGGAGACGATGCCGCGCTCCATGGAGCGGACGCCGGAGTCCTCATAGAGGGCGGCGGCCAGTGCCTGGGAGGGGAACTGGTCCTGGTCGATATGGGGCAGGAAGCGGCGAGCGTCCAGGAACACGGCGTGGCCGCCGACAGGACGGACGATGGGCACATCGTTCTTGATGAGCTGCTCGCCCAGGTACCGCACCTGATAGATGCGATGGGCGATGTAGTGGTCGTCCACCATCTCGTAGCAGCCCTGCGCCATGGCCTCCATGTCGCGGCCGGCCAGTCCGCCGTAGGACGGCATGCCCTCGAAGACCACCACCAGCTCCTTGGCCTGGGCAAAGATGTCGTCGTCGTTCATGGCCAGGAAGCCGCCGATGTTGACCAGCAGGTCCTTCTTGCCAGACATGGTGCAGCCGTCGGAGTAGCTCATCATTTCCTTGAAGATCTCGCGGATGGGTTTGCCCGCGTAGCCCTCTTCGCGCTCCTGAATGAAGAAGGCGTTCTCCACGGCCCGGGTGGCGTCGTACATGAGGCGCAGGCCGTACTTATCGCAGATCTTGCGGACGTCACGCAGGTTCTGCATGGAGACCGGCTGGCCGCCCGCCATGTTGACGGTCAGGGCCACGTTGACGTAGGGGATGTTCTGGGGGCCGACGCGGTTGATGGTCTCCTCCAGCTTCTTCAGATCCACGTTGCCCTTGAAGGGGTGCTCCGCCTGGGAGTCGTGGGCCTCGTCGATGATCACGTCCACAAAGGTGCCGCCGTTGCGCTCCTGGTGGGCGCGGGTGGTGGTAAAGTACATGTTCTGGGGGACGTAGTGGCCGGGGCGGATGAGGATGGTGGAGAGCAGGTTCTCGGCGCCGCGGCCCTGGTGGGTGGGCACCATGTGCTTGTAGCCGTAGATCTCCTGAACGGCCTTCTCCAGGCGGAAGAAGCTGCGGGCGCCGGCATAGGCCTCGTCGCCGTGCATCAGAGCCGACCACTGCATGTCCGACATGGCGTTGGTGCCGGAGTCCGTGAGCAGGTCGATGTAGACGTCCTCGCTCTTTAGCAGGAAGGTGTTGTAACCGGCCTCGGCGATGGCCCTTTGCCGGTATTCCGGCGTGGTCATCCGGATCGTCTCAACCGACTTGATCTTGTACGGTTCGGCCATGATATCGCGTCTGGGCATGGCAGGAACCTCCTCGCCTTGTGCTGCCGCCGTCCGGCCCGCGTGGGCCGCCCGGCGAGCGCCTTTCCTGGCAACAGTACGCCGCAAGAAGTATGCCAAGGTGAGTGGTTGCTGAAACGGCGCGTCCTACGGGAAGCAGGAGACGCTCCGCGGGGCGGAGCGTCTCAAAATGGTACACAGTAGTTGTCTCTCTGTTTCAAGGCGTGAACCACGCGGCCCACGAAGGAAGCCTACAGCCTCGGAGTCCTCGGAGCCGGCACGTCGCCCACGTCCAGGGCCGCGACCACGCGCTGGCCGACGACCAGGGAGGTACCGCCCAGGTCCAGGGTGATCAGATCATCCACCGGGTGCTTTTCCACCACCCGGATGCGGGCCCCGGGCACCAGACCCTGCTCCACCAGATAGCGTAGCAGTTCCGGGTCTCCCTCTTCCAGGCGGGCAATGGTCGCCTCTTCCCCCGCAGCCAGGGAGGCGAGGGGGCTGTAGTGCAGGTCGGGGAGCACCCCGTCCTTGTCCGGAATGGGCTGCCCGTGGGGACAGGTATGGGGCTCCTGCAGGATGCTGTCAAAGCGGTCAATGACCTCCGGCGGCAGGGCGTGCTCCATGCGGTCCGCCATGGGATCCACCTGATCCAGGCCGATGCCCAGCACGTCGGTCAGAAACCGCTCCGCCAGCCGGTGCCGGCGCACCAGGCTGGCCGCCAGCCCCTCCCCCTTTGCCGTCAGGGAAGCCCCTGTGTACTCGTGGTATTCCACCAGAGCCTCCTCCGCCAGCCGCTTGAACATGGCCGTGGTGGAGGCGGCGCTTACGCCCAGGCGGCGTGCGATCTGGCTGGTGGACACCCGCTCGGCCACGGTCTGGCTGCGGTAGATGGCCATGAGGTAGTCCTCCATGGCCGGGCTGATCTGCATGGCGATTCCCCCTCCGGTAGATCAAGCGCCAAAGAAGACACTGTATAGGAGCCAGACGTTGAGGCCGATGATCACGGCCGCTACCACGTAAGCAACGCCCGTCACCCAGCCCTTGTTGACGAAGGAACCCATCAGCTTGCGGTCTGAGGTGAAGCGGACAAGCGGGATGATGGCGAAGGGCAGCTGGAAGCTGAGGAAAACCTGGCTGAGCACCAGCATCTTCATCGGATCGACGCCAATGGCGATGGCCATGATGGCAGGAACCATGGTCACGCCGCGGCTGACCAGGCGGCGCATCCAGGGCTTCCACCGCAGGTGCAGGAACCCCTCCATGACCACCTGTCCCGCCATGGTGCCGGTGGTTGAGGACGAGATGCCCGAGGCCAGCAAAGCCAGCGCGAATACGAAGGCCGACAGGGGGCCGAGCAGGGGCGTCAGGGTCCTGTGGGCCTCTTCAATGGAGGCAACGGCCAGGCCGCTGTGGTGAAAAGCTGCGGCGGCCATGATCAGGATGGCGGCATTGACGAAGAAAGCTCCGTTCAGGGCCACGATGCTGTCAAGGATGGCGAACCGGTAGACTTCCTTCTTATGCTCCGGGTCCTGGCTCTTGAGCCGGTTCTGGGCCAGGGAGGAGTGAAGGTAGAGGTTGTGGGGCATGACCGTGGCACCCAGCATGCCGATGGCCACCAGAAGACTCCCGCTGTCCAGGCTGGGCACGAAGGTTCCCTGCAGGATAGCGGGGAGGTCGGGCCTGGCCAGGACAATTTCAATGATGTAGCCGAGGCCCACCACACCAACGAGGCTGATGATGGAGGCCTCGACGGCCCGGTAGCCGAAGCGGTCCAGGGCCAGCAGCAGGAACACGTCCAGACTGGTGAGCAGCACCGCGGGCAGCAGGGGGATGTGGAAGAGCAGGTGGATGCCCAGGGCGCTGCCGAGGAACTCGGCCAGGTCTGTGGCGATCATGGCCAGTTCCGCGGTCCCCCAGAGCAGATGGGCCGCGGTCTTGCCGTACTGATCGCGGCACTGTTCGGCCAGGGTCTTGCCCGTGGCAATGCCCAGCTTGGCGGAGAGGTTCTGAAGGAAGATGGCCATCAGGTTGCTGACCAGCAGCACCCAGAGGAGGCGGTAGGCGAACCGCGAGCCGCCCTCCAGATCGGTGGCCCAGTTGCCCGGGTCCATATAGCCCACGCTGACGATGAACGCCGGACCCAGGTAGGCCAGCGTCTTCCGCCAGGACCGAAAGCGGCGAAGCCACGAATCATTGGGAAAACTGGAGGGCACCTGAAGCGCCACCTCTCTCGTTGTCACGAGCTCCCCCCCTTTTTTCGTCCGGTTCATCTTATGTTTTGTCTCTACAATGAGTGTATGTTAGTCTGGACTAAAATTATGCCCTGCCTAAAACATATATTTGCTTTATAAATCTGTCAAGCCTTTGTTTTCCAGCCTGGGCAGGCACGGGAGCCTTTGGGGAACTGGCGGGAGGCAGTTGCACCAAAGAGAGCCAGGATCCATGATCCTGGCTCTTGCCTGCGTCTTTTTGGGTTGGATCGGCGGAGTCCGGCCGGCCCCCTTCCTCAGGGTTTCATCCCGTAGCGCGCCATCTTCCGGTACAGCGTGGCCCGCGAGATGCCCAGGGCCTTGGCCGCCTCCGCCTTGGAAGGATAGGCCTGAAGAGCCTCCAGCATGGCCTCCCGTTCGCGGTCGGCAATCCGGGACGGCGCGGGAACGGTCGCCCGGGGGGAACGGCCGCGCAGGCCCTCCGGCAGATCGTCCCGTCCGATGACCCGACCCTCCGTCATCACGGCCGCCTGCTCCAGGATGTTCTCCAGTTCCCGGATGTTGCCAGGGTAGTCGTAGGCCAGCAGGGACTTCATGGCGTCCGGGCTGACGCCGTCCAGGGGTTTTCCCGTGGACATGCGCACCTTGGCCAGAACCGTGGCCACCAGCAGGGTCAGGTCCTCCTTGCGCTGGCGCAGGGGCGGCAGGCGAAGGGGGATGACGTTGAGACGGTAGAACAGATCGCGCCGGAAGCGCCCCTGTTCGATGAGAGCCTCCAGGTCCTGGTTGGTGGCGGCGACGATCCGCACATCCACCAGGCGGGAGCCCGTCCCCCCCAGGCGCTTGATTTCCTTGCCCTGCAGTACACGCAGGAGCTTGGCCTGCAGGGGCAGGCTCATGTCCCCGATCTCGTCCAGGAACAGGGTGCCGTTCTCCGCCAGTTCAAAGAGGCCCAGCTTGCCGCCGCGGCGGGCGCCGGTGAAGGCCCCCTCCTCGTAGCCGAACAGCTCGCTCTCCAGCAGGGTCTCGGGGATGGCGGCGCAGTTCACGGTGAGGAAGGGCTTGTCGTGGCGGGGACTCTCAGTGTGGATGAAGCGGGCCAGGACCTCCTTGCCGGTGCCGCTCTCGCCCAGGATGAGGACGTTGGAGCCCACCAGGGCGGCCTTGTGCGCCACACGGAAGACGTCCTGCATGGCCGGGTTGCGCCCGATGACCAGGCCGCGGTCCTCACCGCGGCTCAGGAGAAGTTCGCCTTTGAGGTGGCGCAATTGTGTCCGCGCCTTCTCCAGCTCGCGGCCCAGGGCGGTGACCTCGGAGAGGTCGCGGAAGACGGAGACGCCGCCCACCACTCGGGTCCCGTCCCGCAGGGGCACGATGTTGCTGATGACCTCGTGGCCGCCCACGCGGGTCCGCACGCCCACCATGGCCTGGCCGGTGCTGATGACCGCCGGCAGGGAGGTCTCGGGGACCACGGCGGTGACGTGCCGCCCCACCGCCTCCTCCTGGGCAATGCCGGTGATGCGGACATGGGCCTCGTTTACGTAGATGATCGTCCCCCGGTCGTCGACTACGACGACGCCGTCGTACAGCGCGTCCAGAATGCCCTTGCCGCTCAGCAGCAGCTCCGTGACCCGGCCCACCGCCTCACCTTCCTTCCTCCACCGGCTCGTCTTCCAGGGCAGCCGCCTGCTCCCTCACGCGGAGCCGCTCTGTCCAGAGGTAGAGGTCCCAGGGCCAACTGCGGCGGGTGGGACGGTTCTGAAGCAGCAGGCGCATGACGGCGGCGCCCAGCCTGTCGGGGTCGTGCCGGACCACGTCGGCCTGGTGGATCAACGAGTCGGCTACCAGTTGAACCCCCAGGGCCTTGATGCGGTCGGGGTGGACCTGAACCGGCTCAGCCCCCTCTTCCCGGTACCGGGCAATGGTCTCGGGGGGAATGGGCTCGGTGTTGACCAGGCAGTAGTCAGCGATGCCGGGACCACCGTGGTCCAGCAGGGCCTTCAGGTGGTCGGCGGCACCGTAGCCCGGCGTCTCGCCGGCCTCGGTCATGACGTTGCAGACGTAGATCTTGGGGGCCGGCGACTGGCGGATGGCCTCAGCCACACCAGGCACCAGCAGGTTGGGGATGATCGACGTATAGAGGCTGCCGGGCCCCAGCACGATGGCGTCGGCCTCGCGGATGGCGGTCAGGACGTCCTCCACCGGCGAAGGGTCTGAGGGAATGAGGCGCACCCTGTCGATGGGGCCGCCGCTGTGGCCGATGAAGGACTCGCCCCGGACGATCCGGCCGTCCTTCATGCGGGCCTCCAGCACCACCTTGTGCAGGGTGGAGGGCAGAACCCGGCCGCGGATGGCCAGGACCTCGCTGGACTTGCGGACCGCCTCCTCGAAGTCGCCGGTGATCTCGGTCATCGCCAGGATGAAGAGGTTGCCGAAGTTGTGGCCGGCCAGGGCGTTTCCGGTCTCGAAGCGGTGCAGGAACAGCCGGTCCATCAGCGATTCGGTATCCGCCAGGGCCACCAGGCAGTTGCGGATGTCGCCGGGTGGAAGGATGCCGAACTCCCTGCGCAGTTGGCCCGAACTGCCGCCGTCGTCGGCCACGGTGACCACGGCGGTGAGATTGGAGGTGTACTCCTTGAGGCCGCGGAGCATGACGGGCAGGCCCGTGCCGCCACCCACGGCGACGACGCGCGGTCCGCGGCCCAGGTAGCGGCGCTCCAGGGCGCGTCGGGCCATCTTGCCGCGGCTCTCCGTGCCGGGGCCGGCGGGCAGCAGGATGTCCGCCAGCCAGCGGATGATGCGGTCCACCGCCAGAGCGGTCGCCCCTGCGCCCAGGACGGTGATGACCAGCCCCTGCAGGGGCAGAGGGAAGAAGCGCCCGGTGCTCAGGTAGACCCAGTACTGCAGCTTCCCGCCCATGGCCAGCAGGATGCGCCAGTCGATGGTCATGGTGAGACCGGCCACGGTCACGAAGAGGCCCAGGGAGAAGAGCAGGAGCCAGCGCTTCAGGCGCAGCCCCGGATAGAGCCAGCGAACGATCCAGTTCATGACCGATCACCCGTCTCGGGGCCGGCCCCGTCGGGACCGTGCTCGGTGAAATCTTCTTCCTCCAGGGGCTCCCGGGCATCCGGCCGGTCGGCGTCGCGGTGCTCGGTGAGGACCGTGTACCCCTTCTCGCGAAGCACCCGGGCCAGGTGCTCGGCCACCACCACGGAGCGGTGCTTGCCGCCGGTGCAGCCGACGGCGATGGCCAGCTGAGTCTTGCCCTCGGTGATGTAGTGGGGCAGAAGGAACTCCAGCAGCCCGGTCAGCCGGCGCAGGAACTTGCGCGTGACGGGCCACCGCTCCACGTACTCGCGCACCGCTGGATGGCGCCCCGTTTGGGCCCGGAGGGATTCCACGTAGTGCGGGTTGGGCAGGAAACGCACGTCAAAGACCAGGTCGGCGTCCAGGGGCAGCCCGAACTTGAAGCCGAAGGAGACGATGGTCAGGATCAGCCGCTGCTGCTGCTGGTCGCCGGTGAAGATCTGCACCACCTGCTCCCGGAGTTGCGAGGGAGACAGGTCGGAGGTGTCGATGATCAGGGGAGCATGCCCGCGCAGGGCCTGAAGCCGCTCGCGCTCCTCGCGTATGCCCTCCAGAACCCGCCCCTGGGGGGCCAGGGGGTGGCGCCGGCGCGTCTCCTTGTAACGGCGCACCAGCACCTCATCCGCTGCCTCCAGGAACAGAATCTCGTAGGGAAACCCGGCCTCCTCCAGCTCCTCCAGGGCTTTCAGGGTGCTGCCGAAGAACTCGCCGCCACGCAGGTCGATACCCAGGGCGACGCGGCTGATGCGGCCGCCTGACTGGGCGCAGAGTTCGGCCATCTTGGTGATGAAGGCCGGAGGCAGGTTGTCAACACAAAAAAAGCCCAGGTCCTCCAGGCTCTTGATCGCTTGCGACTTGCCCGCCCCGGACAGGCCGGTGACGATGACCAGACGTAGGTCCTTCATCCGCCATAACTCCTGTCTCTTACCGGGCGGCGTTTCCGCCGCCGGCC
>CALMNP010000370.1 GCA_937868875.1 uncultured Bacillota bacterium
GCCAGGCGTGCGAAGTGCCTGGCGTCAGGCCGGTCGGTCCTGGGACTCAACGCTCTTGACGTGGACACGGGGAGCCGGATTGGCTGAGCTGAAAGCCGAGGTCGGCGCCTGAACCGTGTCCAGGACCTGTGACAAGTGCGCCAAGAAGCGAGAGCACCGGCATTCCGCCGGTGCTCTTTCCTGCCTCCGCAGCCCCGTCTGACGGCCGGCCCGCCTTCGCTCACCGCCACCGAATCTCCTTGCCGTCCAGGAAGACCCGGTGGAGGGCGGCACGCCCGAAAGAGTCCACCACAGCTTCCACCGTGAACTCCAGGCCCCGCCGCTCCAGGGTCGCCTCTCCTTCGGGGATGTAGAACTGCTCGATGCCGTAGTGCAGATTGTACTCCCACGAGTCCTGGGGTCCGGATTCACCATAAGACTGCCAGGCGCCGGTGACGGTCGCCCTGAGAGCGACCTGGTCAGGGTTGACTGTACGGCGGCGGGACGAGACCGCCACTGCTTTCCAGTAGGGGTCCCCCTTCTCCAGGGTTACCCAGACGGTCTGGTGCCACCGGAAAGGCCCGCCCTCCATGGGGAGATCCCCCTGCACCAGGTGCGAGATGTCATAGCTGAGAGCGACGTATCGGCCCGACCAGGGGCTCCAGGGGTCGGTCGGGACCGTCTTCAGGGTCACCGCCCTGCCGGTGGCCAGGGTGTAGCCATGGGAGGCGATCATCAGCAGCAGCACGGCCACCTGGACGGCCACGGCCCGCCAGAACCAGCGCTTAACGGTCATGGCCGGCACCTCCCCAGTCCCGTATCCAGCGCCGACGGTTCCGCTCCAGTAGCCACCCGCCGCCGAGCAGAAGGACGCCACCCAGGATGAAGAAGAGAGAGCGGTTCATGGCAGAGAAGAAGAGGTCGAAGTACCGGGTCAGCACGTGGATGACAAAGGCAGCCAGGCCCATGTTGACCAGCAGTTCGTTCCTTTGCTGCACGCCCAGGGCGACCAGTCCGACCGTGCCGGCGAACAGCAGCACGTTGAAGAGAACCATCTGGGGGACCGGACCCAGCACCTCCACCCCGAGAGAGGCGGCCACCGGCACCAGCAGCATGGGGAGAAGCAACAGGTGGCTGCCCTCCGTGCGGCGCCAGCAGAGCCATCCGGCCCCTAGAGCTCCCAGCAACAGAAGCACCACGGCCGCCGTCAGGAAGGGTGGGCCGCCGAGGAGGGACGTGACCACCTGGTGTGACGCGGAATACCCCGGCGTCAGTCGAAAGGTCAGGGCAAAGGTTCCGGCCAAGGCGAGGAGCGCGCCCGATCCCTGGTAAGCCCGTTCCTGACCTGGGCGGGCCAGCGCGATGGTCATCAGCACGGAGCCGTACAGGATGGCCACGCGCGCTGCCAGCGCTAGCCCGCCGGCCGAAGCCGGCACGCCCCGATCCATGAACCTCATCAGGAACCACAGGAAGAGTGCCAGCAGTGCAACGGCCTCACCGTGGGCTGCCCTGGCCCTGCGAGTGAGAGGCAAAACCCCTCCCAGGAGAAGAACGGGAGAGAGGTAGTTATAGCCGCCGAAGGCGGTCTGTTCGGTAAGGGTCCAAATGATCAGAACCAGCGTCGCCAGATAGAGCACGGGTTGGGAGAGGGTCACCAGGACCAGCGGCAGCAGTCCTGCGCCCCAGAGCAGGAACCCCTGCGGGTAGTCAACGTCCAGGTGAAAGGTTTGGGCCAGAAGCCAGACGGCGGCGCCGTACAGCAGGCTTCCCAGAAAGATGAGGCTGTGGCCCACACGGGGGTAGTCCTGGCGCACGTACTGGAGGTAGAAACCGGCCCCGTAGGCGCCCAGCACGCCGGACAGAAG
>CALMNP010000371.1 GCA_937868875.1 uncultured Bacillota bacterium
AATACCCCACAAGAGCAAGGTGTTGTGGAGGAGAGGTTTCCCATGGCGCACGGAGGTGAGGCTCCGGCTGTCAGCGAGGTTCGTGCCGTTCTGCAGAGGTTCCAGGACGGCTACACGGGCCGTGAGATCGCGGCGGTGGACGCGTTTTGGCAGGAGCTGTTCGTGCCGGACGAGGACCAACTCATCGTGGGTACAGGCCACGATGAATGGTGTCACGGCCCCGAGTCCGTCCGCGAGCTGCTTCGCTCCGACTGGGAGTTCTGGGGTGACGTGGCCATCGACGTTCCCGGGGCGCACATCTGGGTGAGCGGCGACGTCGCCTGGCTGGTGGCGCCGGGCATCGTCTCCAACACCGTCACGGCCGAGGACTTCGACAACGGCACCCTCAAGAGCATCGAACGCACCCTGTCCGGCGCCATGAACCACAGGGCCAAGCTCTTGGAGATCGGACGCATCACCGCCAACACCCTGTTCGAGACGGGGAAGGGCGACCGCTACGTCTGGCCGTTCCGCTTCGCCGCGGTGCTGGTCCGGCGCCAGGGGCGCTGGCTGTTCCACCAGTTGCAGTTCTCCTTCCCGACCACGCGGACGCCGGACGAGCGGATCGTCGAGTCCTAGCCGGAAGCCACGCAAAACGCGGGAAAGGGGGCCATCAGGCCCCCTTTAGTGTTCGCTTCGAAGCCGCTCCACCAGCTCCGGGTCCGGCGTGACAAACACCGTGTGCTGGTGGTCGTAGATGACCATGCCCGGCTTGGCCCCGGCCGGCTTGCGCACGTGTCGCCGGAGCGTATAGTCCACGGGCACCTGACCGGACTGACGGCCCTTGCTGTAATAGGCCGCCAGGCCGGCAGCCTCGCGGATGGCCGCCTCCGGCGGGTCCTCGCCCGGGTCCTTCAGGATGACGTGCGAGCCGGGGATATCCTTGGTATGGAACCAGAGGTCACCGTCGCCGGCGTGCCGCAGGGTGAGCCAGTCGTTCTGGCGGTTGTTGCGTCCGACCAGCACCACGTGACCGGTGGTGGTGGTGAAGCGGGCGGGGGAGGAGCCTTCGCCGGGACGGCCCTTGCCGGAACCGGCGCCGGCGTCCGACTTGCCGCCGGCCGGGCGGCCTTTTTTGCCGGCCCTGCCGGGCGCACCGCCGGCTGACTTCCCCCTGGACTTTCCTCCCGCCGCGCCCCGGCCGGCCGCCGAAGCGCCGTGGCCCCGCCCCGCCGCGTTCTCCATGTACCCTTCGCCGACCAGCTCGCGGCGGATCTCCTCCAGCTCAGGGATGTTCTCCGCCTGCTCGATGGTGGCCATGACCTGCTCCAGGTAGGCCACTTCCGCCCGGCTGCGCTCCGCCTGCTCGCCCGCGCCCTTCAGGGTATTGCGGGCCCGCGTGTAGCGGCGGAAGTAGCCCCGGAGGTTCTCCGCCGGGGTGCGGTGCGGGTCCAGAGGGATGGTCCGCCGCCCGCCCTCCGGATTAAAGTAGTCGTCAACGGTGACCTCGGCCGCGCCGGGAGGCACGGCATGCAGGTTGGCGGTCAGCAGTTCGCCCACCTGGCGCAGGCCATCGGCATCCGCCGCCTGCCGCAGGGACTCCTCCTGGAGGCCCAACTTGCGCTGGTTGCGCTCCAGCTCCTTACCGACGCGAGCCCGGAGGGACTGACGCACACCCTCAAGGCGCTGGGCCTCTTCCTGCGCGCCGTGGACCTGATCCAGGCAGGCGGAGAGGTCCAGGCAGGACGCGTGTGGGAGCCCCTGGGCGTCCAGGTGCTCCAGGGGATAGGGGACGGCCAGGTCGCCCCCCTTGGTTCGATGGTAGCGCGTGGCCTGCCAGGGGCCCTGGTCAGCGCGCCGCGCCAGCCCGGACACCGCATGGGCCAGGTCGGCCCAGGCGTCAAGGGGAAGGTCGCGGGCAGCAACACCTTCTGGAATGCCGGCCAGGTGCACCGCCTCCGCCGCCATCTCGGGCCCCAGGCCATCCACCTGCCGGAAGAGGGCGTCGGCCACCAGGCGCTCCTGATTCCCGGCGCGTTCCCGCAGGGCGGCAGCCAGGGCATCCGGGTCGGAGAGGGGGTCAAGCTTGTCCTGGGGCGGCGGAGCCACATAGCTGCGACCGGGCAGGATTTCGCGGTAACGGTTGACGGTCTCCGGCACCCGCTTGAGGCTGTCCATGATGCGCTCGCGCCCGTCCGCCTGGGGTTCCAGCAGCAGGACGTTGCTGTGCTTGCCCATGCACTCCACGGCCAGCACCAGTTCGGCCGGGTTGCCCAGCTCATCCGTGACACCGCAGCGCAGGCGGATGATGCGCTCCCAGCCCGGCTGCTCCACGCCCAGGATGCGCGCGCCCTCCAGCCGCCGCCGCAGCAGCATGCAGAAGGCGGGCGGCGTCTTGGGATTCTCCCGTTCCAGGCCGGTGATGTGCAGCCGCGGCCGGCCCGGGTTGGCGGAGACGATGAGCCGGAAGCTGCCCTGGGGCGTGTAGGTATGAAGCACCAGGTCCAGCTCCGTGGGCTGGTACACCTTGTTGATGCGCCCCCGCTGCAGGGCGGGGTTCAGTTCGCGCACCAGGGCTCGTATGGTCAGGCCGTCCATGTTATCTTCCTTCCTTGTGACGCCCGGAGCCGGAGCGGCGCGCCGGTGCCAGGAGCGCCAGCAGAACCGCCGCCCCCAGCGCCGCATCGCCAAGAGCCACGATGGGCCGCGGATACCCCAGCAGCAGCCAGTGTTCCCAGGCCGAGTGGACGGCCAGGGCGGCCACCTCGCGGGCCACGAGCGGCGGTAGAATCAGCACCTTGG
Organism: uncultured Bacillota bacterium; assembly: GCA_937868875.1. GTDB lineage: Bacteria > Bacillota > Sulfobacillia > JAMDAP01 > JAMDAP01 > JAMDAP01. The sequence continues at coordinate 2,782 of CALMNP010000371.1, forward strand.
AGTCCGTGCCGTAGGGCACGGCCGTCAGACCCAGGTCCCGGGCCACCAGCATCGCCCGGTGCAGATGGTAGCCGTGGGTGACAACGGCGGCCGTCCGCCAGCCCCGCGCCTCCATGATGGCCCGCGCGTTGCCCAGGTTGGAGGCCGTGCTGGTGCTGGCTTCGTCCAGGACCACGGCGTCGCGTCGGATGCCGAAGCGCCGCTCCAGATAGCGGGCCCCGGCCTCCGCCTCCGATATCGTTCCCCCGGCGTCCACCGCACCCGTCAGAATGATGTGGTGGACCCGCCCCTGCTGAAGCAGCGCGGCGGCGGGAAGCAGGCGCTCCTCCAGGGCCGGGCTTGGCTCCAGGCCCCAGGCGCTGGCGCCCAGGACAACGGCCGCGTCAGCGCGCGGAACCACCGCGCGAGGCGGCGTGCCCGCCACCCACCCCAGGCGGATGACCGCCAGGGCATAGAGGCACCAGGCCAGACCCAGGAGGACCAGCCGCCGGAGTGCGGTTCGAAATCGCACGGACTTCAGCACATGTCGCATACGCGTACTTTCTCCGCTGCTGGACGGGAATCCCTGCCCGCGGCATGACCACTCCCCCTGCTCCATAGACATGAGGTTGGGGGGCCGGGACACTTGCGGACGGCGATGCCGCTGGAGCAGTGAGCCGGCCCCAGCAGGTGCGCGCCGGTCCTGTTCCACCG
>CALMNP010000372.1 GCA_937868875.1 uncultured Bacillota bacterium
CTTTAGTTTGGCCATTTTTCTAATCTCAAAGAGTAAGGATGAAAATAACTCTTGCATTTGGACTCTTAATGTGGTATGCTTTTCCTTAGAAGGAGGAGTGTACCATGCCGCGTCCTGCTCGTGCCGACGATCTGCTCGCAATCGCCGAAATGCTTCTGAAAGCTCAGCTCAAGGCTATTGAGGAACTGCGCCAGAATGGGGGCGCCGATGCCCTTGCTTCACCGAAGGCTACCGCCGGTTCTAAGCGTAGATCACAAACAGACCTTGCGTATGATGTTCTTGTGAGAGCCGGAGAACCCCTGCATATCCTGGAGATTGTTAAGCGTATTGAAAGCGACTTTGGCCTCCCGGTGAGCCGCGATTCCCTCATCTCCGCTGTGCTGAAGAAAGTGGCCCGGCGCCAGCAGTTCGTCAAGACCGGCAAGAACATGTATGGCCTGCTCGACCGGGATGAACGGCCATGACCCTCGTCGAGGCCTTCGAACAGCTCTGGGCCAGAACCGAGCCGGCTTTCTCCCAGCAGCGGGTCTTGGTACGTGCCCGGCTGCTCGCCTATGGGTTTATCACCGCCTGGGGGCGGCATACCGTCAGCCGGGCGCTGTGCGCCCTCCATGCTCAGTTTGAGGACTGGAGCGCCAGCTACCGGCTGTTTTCCCGTTCGCCCTGGAAACCCCATGACCTCTTCCAGCCGGTGCTGGAGCAAGGCCTCGCCATGTCGGGCTCTACGGGTCCCGTTACCGTAGCACTCGACGACACCACCCTGAAGAAGAGCAGCAAGCGTATCCCCGGTGTCTCCTATGCCCGGGACCCCATGTCGCCGCCCTTTCACCCCAACCTGATGTTGGGGCAGCGGTTCATCCAGGCTTCCCTGCTCCTCCGCCCCGAGGCCCTTGCAGGGCCGGCCCGGGCCATCCCGATCCGGTTTCAGCCGGCCCCGCCACCGGCCAAGCCAGGGAAGAGAGCCGGCGAGGAAGAGTGGGCTGCCTACCGCCAGGCCCAAAAGGCACAGACCCTGAGCTGGCAAGCCGTGTGGCTGATGCAGGACGTCCGGGCCAGCGCCGACCAGGCGGGGCATGCGCACCGCGCCCTTCTCTTCGCCACGGACGGCAGTTATTGCAACGGCACGGTACTACGCCACCTGCCCGAGAGGGTTGAGGTGGTAGCCCGGGCGCGGGGTGACATGAATCTATTCCGACCGCTGACGGAGGAAGAGCGGGAAAGCAGTGGACGCCGCAAGTATGGTGCTACGCTCCCCAAACCGAAAGAGATTCGGGCCAGTGATGCCTACCCGTGGCAGGAAGCGAAGGTCTTTGGCGCGGGCCGCCTCCACGACCTTCGCTACAAGGTTGTATCGCCTGTTCTCTGGCGCTCTGGCACGCGCACCCAGCCTCTACGGCTGCTGATTATCTCGCCACTCGGCTACCGCCGCACCAGCAAAAGCAGGGTGTTGTACCGGGATCCTGCCTACTTGCTCACGACCGACTTGACGGCACCCGTAGAAACCCTGATCCAGGCCTACTTTGACCGGTGGGAGATTGAGGTGAACCACCGGGATGAAAAGAGCCTGTTCGGTGTAGGACAGGCCCAGGTATGGGCGGCGAAGGCCGCTCCCCGTGTCCCGCAGTTCCAAGTCGCTGTCTATGCCATGCTGCTCCTCGCTTCTCTGCTGGCTTACGGCCCCAAGAGGACCGACCACTACTTGCCTTTACCCAAGTGGCGCAAGCAAGAAGACCGAAGGCCCTCCATCCTGGACATTCTGGTTCTCTTGCGAGAGGAGTTGGTGGCACAGTCTGTGTCCTTAGGACTTCGCCAACGATACAGTTCGGGTAAGCGGCCAGGCGTTCATCCGATGCCCAAGTCTCTTGCGGGGTAACGCTTCGACTCGCCATCCGCCGGGCACGCCGACGACTCTGAGAAAACTCCTTGAGGTCCGCGCCATGCGTGGCTTTGTTCGGTTCCCCATTCCCCAAAAACGGCCAAACTAAAGAGAGCCTGCCCTCAAGGCAGGCTCTTACGCTTACAGTCTTGTGTACTTCGTTGCC
>CALMNP010000373.1 GCA_937868875.1 uncultured Bacillota bacterium
TCCGCGGCCACCAGGTGCAGGTGGAGCAGGTCCACCTACTGCTGAACAACAACTACCAGAACTACGCGGTAATCAACGGCTTCGACCTGATGGAGCTGTTCGACCAACCGGTGCAGCGGCCCGGCCTGCATTCATTCATCGACGAGGTGTAAGAATGGGGCCAGGGAACATTTGTTCCCCGGCCCCGTTTACATACCTTACAATTAGCTGGACAAAATGATAATCGTAGTTTACAATTTGGCCAGAAAGTCGGTAGGTTGGGGTGAAGAACATGCCGTTTATAGACGAAGCGCAGGTTCTGCAAGTCCTACGGGGGCTGAACCCCTGGTGGGCTTCGGGGGCCGTCCCTGACTTCCTAGCCCTGCCCGTCCGGCGACTGGCATTCCATGAGGTTGCGTCGTGGATGGAAAACCGGGACGTTCACCGGGCCGTCATCATCACCGGAGCCCGTCGAGTGGGCAAGACTACGATCCTCTACCAAGCCGCTCAGGAGTTGATAGGTCAAGGATTTCCACCGAGTAGAATTCTCTACGCCAGTTTCGACCACCCCATACTGAAGGTCACTGCACTTCAGGATGTGATTGATGTCTTCGTCAACAATGTGTCCGCCACCAGGGATGATATCGTTCTTCTCCTGGATGAAGTCCACTATGCAGGTGACTGGAGCCTTTGGCTCAAGCGTCTGGTGGATGAGCGGGCAACCGTCCGGATCATTGCTACAGGGTCGGCGAGCCTTGACATCGGGGCGGGAAGTGTTGAGTCGGGTGTGGGCCGGTGGGTCGAGGTACGGGTTCCCACGCTTTCGTTCTACGAATATGCTCTGTTGCAGGGACTTGAGACACCGGTTCTGGGAGGTGACCTGCGGCCTACGGGTCTGTCCAAATTATCACCCTCGGAGCGCAACGAGATTGCAGCGAAGCTCGCCCACTTGGAGCCGCATTTTCACCGGTATTTGCTGGTAGGGGGGTTCCCCGAGACAGCTCGGATGGAAGACCTGAGCTTGGCCCAAAGACTACTTCGGGACGACGTCGTAGACCGAGTTCTGAAGAGGGACATGACTGCCCTGTTTAACGTCCGCAACGTTCTTGATCTTGAGAGGCTCTTCATCTACCTATGCCTTAACTCCGGCGGCATTCTGGTTCAAGAAAATCTGGCTCGCGAGTTCGGGGTCTCACGACCGACCATTGCCAATGACCTGAAGTACCTTGAAATGGCCCACCTTGTATTTCGGCTAGATCGCATCGGGAAGGGGATCAGGCCGCGTCCGAAGGTATACTTGGCCGATAGTGGGGTCCGCAACTCAGTTCTACTTCGTGGCCAAGAGGTTCTAACGAACCCAGACGAGATGGGACTGATAGTCGAGACGGCAGTTATCAAGCATCTTAGCGCGTTCTACTACCCCCAGAAGCCCGAAATCGGATACTGGAGAGGCACGAAGGACCGAGAAGTCGACGTCATTGTACGTCGCCCCGGATCCTGGGAAATCTTAGTTGAAGTCAAGTACAGGAACAATCCTGAAATGGATAGAGAATCCGGTCTGCTACAATACGCAAAAGACGCCCTGGCGCCTATTGGACTGGTTATAACCAAGTCAGCCAAGGATTTCGGTCCCGTTGCCGGCATTTCTGAACGGGAGTTTCGCCCCTTCATGGTGCCTGCGTATATCTTCTTGTATCTTCTTGGGCACGCTGAGCAGGGCGGCCACCGCCGGAAGGTACGGTGACGAGCTGCCTACGGCTCGCCCGGCAGCCTGGGAAAGAGGGGACGGGCATGGGCGTGAGGCGTGCCACAACCATGACGGCGGAGTGGTCAGCTGCGCTCCTGGGCGTGTCCGCCCTGGGGGTGTTTCTCTACGATCAGATGGGGGCAGCGGCCTGGCAGGTGTCGGGTAACGGCGGCATTCGCCCCCTACCGGCCGTCCTGGCAGGAACGGGCGCCTCTGGGGTTGACTGACCACGCGAGAGGGGTACGCTCATGCAAAGGTCCGGCCTCTCGGCGGTTGCGACAGCCCGGCGCCGCGAGCTTTTATGGCCGTGGACGGCTGCAATCGCTCTCACGTGCCTGGTCTTGGCCGGGTGGGTGGTGGCCTCGGCAACGTTTGAGGTCATGACCGGTGGCGGCGTGCCGCGGGACTTTGAGGGCCTGCTCTACGTGGCGGTGGACCTCACCTACGA
>CALMNP010000374.1 GCA_937868875.1 uncultured Bacillota bacterium
TACCACAACGGACGGCCGGACTCCAGAAGAGCAGCGAGTGCCGCCGGCGTAGCAGGGCGTCCGCCGCAGCTCCACCGACAGTGTGCCCGGGCGTAGCCTTGTCACGAGCCCTACAACCCTGTCGAGGTTGGCGCGGTCACACACCCTTGCATCCTATGTGAACAGGGATGGGCGGGGTTCGGGGCTGGCCCGGCCTGGCGGGCCTGGCTACCGGGTGGACTTCACGTAGTCGTCGTCGCCCAGTGTCCGACCGACGCCCAGGAGCAGGGCACCAGACTGGTTCCAGCCGACCGGCAGGCCCAGGTTCTTATCGAGTTTGAAGAAGGTCATGTCCCGGGTGTCGCCAATGCCAACGCCGGGGATGGCCACGAAGCGCCCGTCGGGCGACCAGAGGGGGCGGCCTTTGGACGCCTCATGGTCGGTAAAGCTCCAGACCGTTTCCCCGTTGTCACCCTGCACAACCGCCCAGGCGCCATCGGCCCTGGACAGGGCGACGAACTGGCCTCCGGGGGCCCAGTCGGCCTGTAGCATGCCGTCGGGTGTTCGGCCGACGGGATCCCAGGCCGATTCGGACACTAGCCCTTCCTGCGCCAGAAAGAGTCGGTCGGCATTCGGGCTGAAGCCGCCGAAGAAACTGGAGGACTTCAGGACCACACTCCCGGTACGCAAGTCCAGGACGCCCGTGTTCCTGGCCAGGAGGTACCGGCCGTCGGGCGACCACGACAGGGGCTGACCAGCCTTGTCCAGGACAACCTTTCGGTCCCCGGACGCTGCATCCAGGGCAACGAGGTGGTACTCGAGTGAACTATCATCCCAGGGCAGGCCGGTCTTGTCGCCATAGACCAGTGTCTGGCTATCCGGCGACCAGAGGGCCGAGACCTCCGGCACCCCGTTGGGCGAGCGGCCAAAGACAATGGCGCCCTTGATTTCGCGCCTCCTGCCAGACGCCAGATCGACCAGCCAGACGTCACCAGGAGTTCCCGAATCAGACCCCGCAGTGGCGGGTTCGAGGAACACCGCCACCTGCCTGTCGTCCGGGGAGACTTCGTAGTCGGCCATGGACCGGTTCTTCACCAGCACCGTGGTGTCGCCGTTCGGCCCCACGCGAACCAGGGTTGCGCCGGGGGTAAAGCTGCCGGAGACGAGGAGGCTGCCATCGGCGAGCCACTGCGGCGATAGCCAGCCGTGAACCTCGGGGACCGTCGTCAAAGCCTTGGTCGCCACGTCGTAGAGGAAGGCCCAGCCCGGGGGCGGCCCAACGGGCGGAAACCCACCCGCCTGGGGGATGCCAAAGCGACGCAGGAACAGCTTTCGGCCATCGGGGCTGGCGGAAAGAACGTCATAGGGACCTGGCAGGGTGGCTACCAGGGCAGGCCGGTCCCCCCGCGTCCAGCGCCAGACCTCGGTCTGGGGCTGCACGCTGAACTGGAGGATGGCCTCAAATCGCGACGGCAGTACGGCCCCCGAGGCGTCCTTGCCGCCCTCGGGAGTCAGCCGCTGGAAGGTCCACGGATCGGAGAAGGGGCCGGACTTGACGGTGACCGTGACCCGACGGTCATCCTGCCAGGCCAGGTCTGACTGGTAGTCCTTCCCCAGGTTCGAGTGCAGGGCCTCAGCTACGGAGTCCCTGTCCACCGCTCCGCTGAACGTCAGGCGGAAGCGCTGCGGCAGCGTCACCCGCAGGGTCATCGGTGCCCTGACCCAGGCCTCGTCCAGGGACTCGGTCGTCCAGGTCACAGGACTCTCCCTGGCAGCAGGAGACGTGCCCCCCTGGCCGGCGGAGCCTCCGCCGGGAGCCGGTGACGATACCGTGCCGGAAACCTCAGATGCCGCTGGGCCGGCGCAGGCGGTCATGGTTACGATCAGAAACCCCGCCAGGACTCCCCCGGCTATCCTCATGAGTGCCACCTCGTGGTTTTGTCTCTTGCCTGAAAGACGGGGCTGCCCGACGGATGGTTCTGAATGGGACCGCGCCCTCCCGCGGGTCATGCGAAGGGCCGGGTATCGGCCACCCGGCCCTTTCCTACAGGGTCTTAGACGCCAACCCGCTCTCGAAGGACTCTGACGTCCCGTTCCACAGAGTCCAGGCGGCTGGTGAGGAGCTGATTCCAGACCTTCAGCATGGAGCGGACCTCGTCGACGCCCTGCTGCGAATGTTCGTACCTCTCATCGATACCGCGGTAGATGACCGAGTGCCCTTCGGCTACGGCACGCAGGTTACTCTTGACCTGCTCGACTTCGACACC
>CALMNP010000375.1 GCA_937868875.1 uncultured Bacillota bacterium
GTCCCGGCTTCCGGAATCCGCGGGTGCTGCTTGCCCTACTCCGTCTCTGCTACTTGGCGACTGACCAGCATCAGGCAGATGGTTTTCGGCCATTAGGACTGTGATCTCCTCTCAAGACCAGATTGTTAGGAGCTCCCAGCGAAATTGTTATGTAACCTGCCCACAAGATGTGCCGCCTGATAGCGTGCTTGCCCGGACACGTCAAAGCCTCACCCTGATGTGCCTAGAGGCGAGGACATAGTCAGAAAAACGCCTCCACAGCCGCAAAGACTGCCTCAGGACGTCCCTACTTGATTACCCCATAAACCAGGCCACCCGGAGCAGATCTACCTGTATCTGGATAACTCAAGTCTTTGCATCTTGAGCCTTCTGTTGACCGAGGCGAGATAAAGAAGGGAAGCCCCAGAGGAAACACTCCTGGAGCTCCCTGCCCTATTCATCATGTTGCCCCATCCTGATGTGATGCACGGCGCGGGCTGACGCTAGCCTTCAGCCTCTCGCAGAGCGAGTATGCCTTGGCGCAGTGTACGCTGATCGTGTGCCGCCCAGGACTACACGCGCCCGGTCTACCGCATCGCGGCCCACAACGAGAATGTAGCCCTCAGCCGGAAGTCCACCGGTCGCGCTAACACCAACGGCCTCCAGGGCGCCGGCTGTGACCACGTTTTGCCGGAAGTGATCCGCGCTTCCGGGTCCACACTGGTGTCGGCAGTGGAGGCCTGTTCCATTCCTGCGCCCCTATGGCCCAGGCCCCACTCTGAGTCAGTGCACTTGCCTGTCTCCTTCGGGGTGTACAAGCGGCCCAAGGCCGGACGCATCCAGGATGAGCCACAGCAACCCGCTCCCCAGGAGCACGCCCCCCGTCAGGCGCAGGGCCTGCATGTAGCCAGCCAGCACGGACAGGTAGACGGAGGTGTCGGCCGACCCGCCGTGGCCCCTCAGCCAGGCGTCCGCCAGGCTGACGCTGCGGCCGGGGCTGGTCAGCACCAGTACCAGGCCGGCGATGATCAGGGCCACCTGCAGGAGCGTCACGACGTATTTGGACATGCGTCCTCCACCTCCGGCAGTCACCTATTCCGCCCGGATGAGCGTGGCCTCGCCCTGCCCGCCGCCGGAGCAGATGGCGGCCAGGCCGTACTTGCCGCCGCGGCGGCGCAGTTCGTAGAGCAGGGTCATCAGGATGCGGCCGCCGGACGCGCCCACGGGGTGGCCCAGAGCCACGGCGCCGCCGTTGACGTTGACCTTCTCCGGGTCGAAGCCGGCCACCTTGATGCTGGTCAGGGTGACGGCGGCGAAGGCCTCGTTGATCTCCACCAGGTCCAGGTCAGCCACGGAGAGGCCTGCCTTGGCCAGAGCCTTCAGCCCCGACCGGGCCGGCACCGTGTGCAGGTAGCGGGGCTCCTCAGACACCTGCCCCTGGCTGACGATGGTGCCCAGGATGGGCGCCCCCAGCTGCTCCGCCTTCTCCCGGGACATGAGCACCAGGGCCGAGGCGCCGTCGTTGAGGCCGGGCGCGTTGCCGGCGGTGACGGTGCCGTCCTCCAGGAACACAGGCTTCAGCTTGGCCAGCCGCTCCAGCGAGGTGTCGCGTCGGATGGCCTCGTCCTGACTGACAACCAGCGGGGCGCCCTTCTTCTGCGGCACCTCCACCGGCACGATCTCTTCGGCGAAGAGGCCCTCATCGGTGGCCGCCGTGGCACGAAGATGACTGCGGAAGGCCCACTCGTCCTGCTGCTGGCGGGTGATGCCGAACTCGGCCGCCACCTGGCTGCCGTAGACGCCCATGTGGCAGTCGCCCCAGGCGCACCAGAGGCCGTCGTGGACAACGGAGTCGACGAGGCGCCCGTCGTTCAGGCGATAGCCCCACCGGGCACCCTCCAGCAGGTAAGGGGCGTTGGACATGGACTCCATGCCGCCGGCCAGGACGATGTCCGCATCCCCGGCCCGAATCATCATGTCGGCCAGGTTGACCGCCCGCAGGGATGAGGCGCAGACCTTGTTGACGGTCTCGGAGGGAACCTCCCAGGGCAACCCGCCCTTGTAGGCCGCCTGGCGGGAGGGAATCTGGCCGGCGCCGGCCTGCACCACCTGGCCGAAAAAGACGTTCTCCACCTGCTCCGGCCGGATGCCGGCCCGGCTGACGGCCGCCCTGATGACGATGCCGCCCAGGTCCGTGGCCTGAAGGTCCTTGAAGGAGCCGCCGAACACCCCAAACGGCGTGCGCACGGCGCTGACGATCACGGTTTCTCTCACGGCTGCCTCCTCCTCGGCGAGCGCCGGCCGGCCCGAACGCGGGTTGGGGGCAGGCCGTGGGGCTCGCAGCCCTGCTTAGGAAATTCCTGTCTCGCCGCGGGAATCCTGCTTTGTCCTCTGGCAGACGTAGCCCGGCCACCACTCCGGCTCATACCCCGTGAGTCCGGCCTCCACCAGCAGTTGGAACTGCCTGCCGGGCAGGGTGACATTCACCACGCCCTGGCCGGCCTGCCGGATCAGCCCGTCCAACGTAGCCAAAAGGTGAGCCGCTGCCGGCAAAACGCCGATGAACTGCCGCAGAATCCAGTCCTGGCTGTGCCGGTCCAGCAGGGCGAAGGCGCCGTCCCCGGACGCAAAGCCCGGGGGACCCGCTACCCAGCCCTCCCCCGCTTCGATGTACGACGCCAGGCCTTCCCCGGTGAGTGACATCACTTCAAAGGTCTCTCCCGGCTGGGCGACGAGTCCCGAAGCGTCCGGGTCCCGGCTGGTCTCCGCCACCCAGGGCCGGAGCCACTCCAGGTCCTCGGGCCGGGCCTGGCGCACCTGGAGCCGCGAAACACCGGGCTGTGACGCAGGGGGCATGGCGGCGGCCCAGTTCCAGTCGGGGACAATGTCCCAGGAACCGAGCCGGCGGTAGCCGGTTGCGTCCAGCAGGGCCTGTGCGGCCACGTTATCGCGGCGGGTGGTCAGGCGGGCCACCTGGGCCCCTGCCCGAAAGGCCTGGTCCGTCACGTAGTTGGTGAGGGCCTTGGCGATGCCCTGGCGTTGGTAAGCGGGATGCACCCGCATGCCCATCAGGTAGGCCTCTCGCGGGGTGGGCAAGGCGTGGCCCAGAATGCCCACGACCTGGTCCTCCGCCACGGCGACGGCCAACGTGCCGTCCTGTCGTCCAGCCCACGCGGGGAAGACCTCGGGCATCCAATCATCCGGGTCGAGGGCCAGGCAAAACCGGGCCACCTGGTCCAGGTCGTCGGGACGGGCGGGCCTCAGTTCCAGTTCGCCCTGGCTCGGGCTGTCATAACGCATGATCTGTCCTCCTGCGAAACCGAACGTCCCGCGTTCCGTCTTTGGTGGTGGGTTGCCACAGGCTCGCACGGAAACAATAGCGTTAGCTGGACCAGAGAGGAGGGAAGGCGATCGCACGCCTGGTCATTCACGGCGGGCGCCCTCTGGACGGCCGTATCGCCATCGGCGGGGCCAAGAACAGCGCCCTGCCCCTCATCACGGCGGCCTTGATCGCCCGACAGGGTGAGACGGTTCTGGAAAACGTCCCCCACCACGCGGACGTCCTCGACCTCTGCCAGATCGCTCGCGAACTCGGGGCCGAAGCCGATTTTACGGGCCCGCATACCTTGCGCATCCGTGCCGGCGACCTGTCGGGCCACGTCGCTCCTTACCGGCTGGCCCGCAAGCTTCGGGGCTCCACCTATCTGGTCGGGGCCCTTCTCACCCGGCTCGGCCGGGCGGAGGTCGCCTTCCCCGGCGGCTGCCTCATCGGGTCGCGGCCGGTAGACTTTCACATCAAGGGCCTGACGGCCCTGGGGGCGCAGTTGGGCGTGGAGCGAGGCAGCCTGGTGGGCGAGGTGGCTCCCCGCCGGCCGGGGGACTCGCCTCGCTTGAGGGGAACCCGGCTCTACATCGACCGCGCCAGCTTCGGCACCACGCTGAACATGATGCTGGCCGCGAGCCTCGCCGAAGGCACCACCATCCTGGACAACGCGGCGCGAGAGCCGGAGGTGGTGGACGTGGCCAACTTCCTCAACCGGATGGGGGCCCGCGTCCGGGGAGCGGGGACCAGCGTCATCCGCATCGACGGGGTGGATTCGCTGACGGGGGCGACCCACGAGGTCATTCCCGACCGGCTGGAGGCCGGGACGTTCCTGCTGGCAGGGGCTATCACCGGCGGGTCCGTGTGTGTCGCCGGGGTCATCTCGGAGCACCTCCACGCGGTGATGACCAGGCTGCGCGAGGCCGGGGCCGAGATCAACGACGAGAACGACGCGGTGGCGGTGTTCGCGCCGCACCGCCTGCGGTCCGTGAACGTCGAGACCCAGGTGCATCCAGGATTCCCCACCGACCTGCAGTCTCCCTTCCTGGCCTGCATGACGGTGGCCGACGGTATGTCCGTGGTGCATGAGACCATCTTTGAGAACCGCTTTGGCTGCGCCGCCGAGCTTACGCGGTTGGGGGCCGACGTCAAGGTGGACGGCGACCGGGCCATCGTCCGCGGGGTGGAGGCCCTGGCCGGGGCGCCGGTGGAGGCGGGCGATATCCGCGGCGGCGTCGCCCTGGTTCTGGCGGGCCTGGCCGCCCGGGGCGAAACCGAGGTCGCCCGGGCCGAACTGATCGACCGTGGCTACGAATGTCTGGAGGATAAGCTGGCCGCCATGGGGGGGGATATTATCAGGCAGGAGGACGCTCCTCCAGAAGTAACCGCCCGCAGCGCCCCTGCACGGGAAACGAGAGTCTGAATCCACATCGGACTTATTCATGAAAGCACGATAAGAGGCCCGGGAGTCATTCCCGGGCCTCTCTCCATGGCGGCGCCATAGCTGGCGGCCGCCGTCAGTCCTCCAACCCACACACCCTGCGGATGCGTCCCTCCACCATGCCGAAGCCCTTGTCCCCACCGGCCCGAAAACGGAGCTTAGCGTCCTTGTCAAAGACGTAGTAGGCGGGAACATATTCGTTCTGAAAGGCCTCAGAGATGACCAGGTTGTGATCCAGGGCCACCGGCTGGGTCATATGATAGCGACTCGCCACCTCGCGGACCAGGCCGGGGTCGTCGTCTTCCTCCTGACGGGGGACATGGACGCTGACCAGATTCAGCCCGTCGTCGGCATACTTGTCTTTCCATTCTTCGACGCCGGGGAGAGTCTCCTTGCAGATGTGGCAGCTTACCGACCAGAAGTGAATCAGGGTTGGATGGCCCTCTAGGTCCCCACGGGAGGCCCGGCGGTTCAGCCACTCCGTGGCCCCGTCCAGAGCCGGCAGGGGAGCGTCTACGCGCATC
>CALMNP010000376.1 GCA_937868875.1 uncultured Bacillota bacterium
CCCGCAAACAACAAGGCCAGGCATACGCCTGGCCTGAATCATCGAAGTCGACAAGCGCCCCGAAGCGTAGCCCACTACTTGATGGACCCCTCCACCATGCCCTTGATGATGTGCTTCTGGGCGAACAGGTAGAAGATGACCACCGGTATGATGGCCAGCACCAGGGCCAGCATGATCAGCTCCCACTGCTTCACGAACGAGCCGACAAAGCCGGCCACGGCCAGGGGGATGGTGCGAATGGGGTTGCCGATGCCCAGCATCAGCAGCGGCAGCAGGTAGTCGTTCCAGATCCAGATCCCGTTCAGGACCAGCACCGTGACGGTGATGGGCCGCAGGATCGGGAAGATGATGCGGAAGAAGACCTGCGGCCGGGTGGCGCCGTCGATGACGGCCGCCTGCTCCAACTCGTAGGGAATCCCCTTGATGAAGCCGTGGTAGAGGAAGATGGACAGCGATGAACCGAAGCCGATGTAGGCGAAGACCATGCCGTGGTAGGTCCGCAGCAGGGGGACGCCCAGCTTCAGTTCGATCATGTGCATCCAGGCCACCAGGGGCAGCATGACCACCTGGAACGGGATGACCATGGCCGCCACATAGAGCATGAAGATCCAGCCGGAGGCCTTCGACTTGCTGCGGACGAGCACCCAGGCCGCCATGGACGAGAAAAGGACGATGAGCACCAGTGACAGGGCGGTGATGATCACCGAGCTGAGGGCTGCTGACCAGAACTGCAGGTTGGGGTTCTCGGTGACGGCCTTTAAGTTCTCCATCACCTGACCCCAATTGGACGGGAGCTGCAGCACCCGGGTCAGGACCTCGAACCGGGACTTGAACGCGTTGACCAGCAGGATGTAGAAGGGTGAGAAATAGGCGACGAAGGTCAGGGCGGTGACAATCTCCAGGACCAGCAGCACCGTGCGCCTTCTCGACATCACATCTCCACCTCCCGCTTCTTGTTGAAGTAGACCTGGAGGAGCGAGACCACCACCAGGACCACGAAGAACACAACTGCCTTGGCCTGTGCCTCCGCCATCCGGTTCAGCGAAAAGGCCGTGTTGTAGATGTTCATGGCCACCAGCTCGGTGCCGAACACAGGCCGGCCCAGGAATTCCGCGGTCGGCTGGCCGTTGGTCAGGGAGACGTTCACGTCGAACATCTTGAATGAGTTGACCAGGGTCAGGAACGACGCGACGGTGAAGGCCGGCGCGATCATCGGCAGGGTGATGTGGCGCAGGCGCTGCCAGCCGGCGGCGCCGTCGATGGCAGCCGCCTCCAGCAGGTCCCGCGGCACGTTCTGCAGGGCGGCAATGTAGATCATCATGATGTAGCCGGCGTACTGCCACGAGTAGACGAAGATGAGCGCGAAGAACGCGGGCCGTGAGGACGCCAGTAGGGAGGCGCGCAGAGCCTCCACATGCAGGGCATCGCCCGCGGCGGGCAGCGCCGCATTAAAGATGAACTGCCAGATGTAGCCGAGGACCAGTCCGCCGATCAGGTTGGGCAGAAAGAAGCCGGTGCGGTAGACGTTGCGCAGCTTCAGCTCCTGCGTGACCAGCAGGGCCAGGGCAAACGCCACCAGGTTGATGATCGCCATGGACAGGACCGCGTAGACGGCGGTCAGCCCAAAGGAGTA
>CALMNP010000377.1 GCA_937868875.1 uncultured Bacillota bacterium
ATGGGTGCCGATGAAACCTGCCCCGCCGGTAACCAAGACCCGCACCAGCACCACCGTCCCCTCGGGCCCATGTTATGTGGACCGGAGAGGGCCTGTGAGGGTTCGGGGCTAACGCCTGCAGGCCTTGATTCTCATACCATGGGCGCAGGAGGTGCCCGTATGGGAGACCCGCGCGTTGACCCCCTCTTGCTGGAACGAGACGACCTCTTGCACATGATCAGGGCGGCCGTCAGGGATCGCAGGCCCTTTGCGCTGGCACGCCTGGGTACAGCGGAGATGGCGGTGCTGGGGCACGCCGTTGCGCCCTCCGCCTGGCCCATGCAACGTTATGTCGCCTACTCCGGCATCGCCAGGTTCGACCGCCGCACCCCGGCCCGGCTCGCTTCCGCCCTGCAGTCGGCCGACGTCCTTGGCCTCCTGCCCCAGGACAGTCCCCATGCGGTCAGCACCCGCGAGCTCCTTGACGCCTTTGCCATTCATCCCCAAAGGGCCTGCAGCGCCTGGGTCACGCACCAACTCTCCGCCGACCCCGCCTTCCTCTCATTCCTGGCGGAGGTCCGCCTGGTGGTAGCGGGAAGACGAGCGGCCGAGGCTTTGCCCAGCCTGGACCGGCTGGGCATCCGTCCTGTAGCCGCCTATGACCTGGAAGGCCTGGATGCCGTTGAAGTCACGCTGAACGCCATCCAGGGAGGGCCCCCCTTCGACCTCGCCCTGATCTCGGCCGGCGTGCCGGCAGCCATTGCCGCCGTTGAGCTGCGGGACCGGATGGGAGCCGTAACCCTGGACTTCGGTCATGCGTTGGATTTGATCATCGATGGGGACGCATTCAATTACCGCCGGCTGGAGGAGGCCTGGTGGCAGAACCAGGTCAGGCGGCGGCGCCGCAGCCGCAGGGGACTCCCGGCTCGGCGCCGTGCCTGCCGGCGAGGGGGATCCCGCCGTGGCTGACCGACCGGTCCCGGCCACACCCGATGTCACCGTCGTGATGCCTGCCTGCAACCCGGGTCCGTTCCTGCGCGAGTCGGTGGAGAGCGTCATGGGACAAAGCTATGGAGCCTGGCACCTGCTCATCGTCGATGACGGCTCCACCCAGGACCTCTCGGTGTATCTGCCCTGCACCCTGGATCGGAGGCGCCTGACGATCGTGCGCCACGCCGTCAACCGCGGCCAGTCGGCTGCCCTCAACACCGCCCTGCGCCACGTTCAAACCCCGTATTTCCTGCAGCTTGACCCGGACGACCTGCTGCTGCCGGAGGCCGTGGAACTCCTCCGGAACGCCCTCGCGGCCTGCCCGCCGACAACCGCCCTGGTCAGTGCCAACATCCGCGTTATCTATGCTGATGACGAAGAGCCGCCGGTCGTGCGGGTGGGGGCTCCCTTCCGGCGGGGCGACCGCTACAGACTGCTGCTTCACAACAAGGCGGTGTGGCCGCGGTTCTACCGCACCGAGGCCCTGCGCCGGGTCGGCGGATGGCCGACCAACGGTCCGTATGAGGGCCGCTATCTCGAGGATCGCCGGATGATGTACCGGCTCATCGAAGCACACAGTCTCGCCTGGATCAACCAGGTGGTCTACATCTATCGCCGTCACGGCGGCAACATCACGGTACTGCATGCCCGCGAGCACAACGAGCTGGTCCGGTACGTGGTGGGGGAGTGCCTGCGGCGCTGGGGCGGCCGGTTCCGGCCGGTCTTCCGGCGAGCGGAGGGCTCGCTGCTTCTCGTTGCCCTGCGGCCTGCCGGTCTGGGCCGCAAGTCTCGGCGCCGGCGGCTGTCCCTTTGAGACGGCGGGAAGCATGAAAGCAGCGGGGCGCCT
>CALMNP010000378.1 GCA_937868875.1 uncultured Bacillota bacterium
CGCCCTCTTCTCTTCTACGGCCCCACCATCCACGACCGCTGTCCGCGCCGGCCCTTCTTTGACCGGGGCATCTTCGCCAGGACCCTGGGAGAGCCGACGTGCCTCTTCAAGCTCGGTTGCCGTGGGCCGGTCACCCGCGTCGACTGTCCGACGCGGCTGTGGAACGGCTACGTAAACTGGCCCATCGGCGCCAGTACCTGCATCGGCTGCTCCCAGTTCGGGTTCCCGGACGGGATGGCACCGTTCGTGCGGTTCGACACCACGAGGGAGCCCTGATGAGCACAAGAATTGTGGTTAACCCCGTGACGCGCATCAGCGGCTTCATGGAGATCGACGTGACCGTGGATCAGGGAAGGGTCGTGGAGGCCAGGACCAAAGGCAATCTCTTCCGTGGCTTCGAGCAGATGATGGTGGGCCGCAGCCCCTTTGACGCGGTCTACCTGACGCAGCGAATCTGCGGCATTTGCTCCACGGCGCACTCGGTGGCGTCCTCACTCGCCCTGGAGCAGGCCCTAGGTGTCCAGGTGACGGAGTTGGGGCGCTACCTGCGCGACATCATCCACGGCTGCGAATTCCTGCAGAATCACCTGCGTCACTTCTACCAATACACTCTCCCCGACTACGTAAGACTGCCGGAGGTCAGTTCCATCTTCACGTCCGACCATGGCGACTTCCGGCTCCCCAAGGAAATCAATGACCAGTTGGCCGAGCACTATTTCGAGTCGCTGCAGATGAGCCGCCTGGCTCATCAGATGCTGGCGGTCATGGGGGGCAAGGCCCCCCACAATCATGGCGTCTTCGTCGGGGGCATCTCGACGCCACCCAATGCGGACCAGATCATCAGAATGAAGTCCATCCTGCAGGAGATCGCGGCCTTCATTCGCACCCGGATGGTGCCCGACGTCTATACCGTGGCGCGGTATTACGACGACTACTTCACTATGGGCAGAGGCCCGGGCCACCTGATGAGCTACGGGGCTTTCGATCGCTATGAGAAACTGGGCACCCTCTACGTCGATCCAGCGGTATACAGAAACGGCCGGTTTGAGCCTTTCCAAGCCGACTTGATTACGGAAGAGATTGGTTACTCCTGGTACCGGGGCAAGCGTTCCTACACCCCGTTTGAAACGGTGCCGGAGCCGGACAGGCAGAACGACAAGGCCTACTCGTGGGTGAAAGCACCGCGATACGATGGGCTGCCCTTCGAGGTCGGCCCGCTGGCCCGGCTGTGGCTGAGCGGCCAGTACCGTTCCGGCATCTCCACCATGGACCGCACCATTGCGCGAGCCCTGGAAGCCGACAAGATCGCAGGGGTCCTGAACACCCTGTTGGATGAGATCACACCCGGTGTCTCCGTCCAACAGGAATGGAGAGTGCCGGAACGGGCCATGGGAGCAGGCCTGGTGGACACCACGCGGGGTGCCCTGGGTCACTGGCTGAAAATCGAAGGAGGAGTCCTGTCCTTCTACCAGATCATCACGCCGTCGGCCTGGGATTTCTCCACGCGGGACGACCGACAGCCGGGAACGGCCGAACAGGCCCTGATGGGTGCGCCGGTCCGGGACTCCGACCAGCCTGTGGAACTGGGGAGGATCCTGCGGTCCTTCGATCCCTGCATGTCCTGTGCCACCCACGTCTACCGGCCTGGGCAAGAGCCCCTGACCATCCAGGTGCTCTGATGACGCCAGTGCTGGTGCTGGGGCTGGGGAACCGGCTGATGATGGACGATGGCGTGGGCGTCGCCGTCGTGGAAGCTCTCGCCAGGCTTGAGCCGCCCGACCGGCTGATTCGCTACGAGGTCGGGGAGACGGACTTCGCTTACAGCCTTGAGCTGGCCCTGGAGGCGAACTGCCTGATCGTGGTGGATGCGGTCCTGCGGCAGGGAAACCCCGGTGACGTGTCGATCCTCCCGCTGCCGGAAGTCTCGTCCCCAGCCACGGGCATCTCGCTCCACGAGGCTCACTTTCTGGATCTGCTGCAGCAGGTCGCCCCTGGCAAGGCAGGGGTACTGATCGCCATCGAACCCTACCGCATCGACCTGCACTGGGGCTTGAGTCCAACACTCAACGAGGCCTTCGATTCCATCGTGGCCAGGGTGCGGCAGGTGGTTGGCCGGCTCACTCCGACCCAGGCGGAAGGGCAATAGTGCATCCGAAGCACACCTTCGTCTCCTTGACATATGGGAATAAATGGTATACGCTGGCCTTGTAGCCTGGGACAGTGGAGGTGCGGCGTTGCTGGAGGAACTCCTGAAGGTGGACCTGGGCAGCTTCGTCCCGGTGACGACCCAGTTGGGTGAGCAGATCAAGCACCTGATCGCCAGGGGCGCCCTGGCGCCGGGTGAGCAGCTCCCCAGCGTGCGGGACCTGGCAGCCCGCCTCGGCATCAACCGCAACACCGTGGCCAAGCTGATCGAGGACCTGGAGCGCGAGGGCTTCGTCCGGACCCACCGCGGCAAGGGCATCTACGTGGCCGACCTCCCTCCCGTTCGGCGGCGGGGGCCGGACGTCTCGGAGTTCCTGGAGGCGACTCTGGCTCAAGCCGAGGCTCTCGGCCTCGGCCCCCAGGCCCTGGCCGTGGCCCTGCTGGCCCGAGCGCAGGATGCTCCCAGCCTGGCCTCGACCACACCGGGGTTCTCCGCCGGAGAGGCAGCCGCCGCCCTGGAGGTGGTGGCCCCGCCCGCGCCGCCGCCGCCGGGGCCCGTCGTCCGCTCCCGCCCCAGACTGCTGCTGGTGGAGTGCAACCAGCCCCAGCTTGACCTGTTCCGGAGCGACGTCGAAGACCTCTTGGCGGTGGACGTGGACGCGGTGCTGATTGACGATCTGAAGCGCTGGCGCCTGCGTTCCACTGGCGCGAACCACCTGCGCCCCGACCTCTGCCGCGCCGCCATCACCACCTTCCACCACACCCATGAGGTGACGTCGCTGCTGGCCGGCTCCGGCCTGCGCCTGGTGCCGATTCTCTCCGAGGTGCACCCCGAGACCCTCCGGCGGCTGGCCGCCCTCCCCCCGGGAACAGTGGTGGGGGTGGCCTGTGTCAACTGGCCCGGGGCCGGCGGCCTGCGGGCGGCCCTGGAGAATGCCGGCCTTCGCCAACTGCAGGTCATTCAGGCCTCCATCGCCGTCCAGCCGTCGCTGAAGAGCATGTTTGAGCGGGCCCGCGTGGTGGTCTGCTCCAGCCGTGCCTTCCTTGAGCTGGAGGCCTACGCCCGGGAGCACGGTCACGGCCGCGTCGAGTTGTGGGTGGAAGACCGGCGCCTCGACCCCGGCTCCCTGCTCGACCTGGCCCGAGAGCTGTCGCTGCCCCTGCACACCTAGGCTGCATCGCCCGTCCGTGAGGACGGGCAAGGGAAAGGGGAGACGCCCGGCGTCTCCCCTGCTCTATTCTCCGCTGTCTGCGGACCTCTCGCCCGTGGCGCCGTCCGCCCCTGCCCTAGGCGGTAACAGCCTGCTTCACCAGACGGCCGCCTGCCTGGGCCCAGCCCTCGAGCATGTCAGTCGTGACCGACTTCGGACGCTCGATGGGGTAGCCCAGAGCGCGGTCCCACGTGATGTTGGCCAGGACACCGAGGGCACGGCCAACGCCAAAGAGCACGGTGTAGAAGTCATACTCGGTAACCCCGTAGTGCCACTGAATGACGCCGGACTGGGCGTCCACGTTGGGCCACGGGTTCTTGGCCTTGCCGTGCTCCATCAGAACGCCCGGAGCCACCTCGTAGACCATGCTGACCAGCTTGAAGAGCGGGTCGTCAGGCAGGTGCTTGAGGCAGAACTCACGCTGCGTGGTGTAGCGCGGGTCGGTCTTGCGCAGCACGGCGTGGCCATAGCCGGGGACCACGTGGCCGGACTTCAGGGTCTCCCACAGGAACTCGCGGACGTTCTCACCGTTGGGCTCCTGTTCGCCCAGGTGCTTCTTAAAGTTCTGGATCCAGCCCAAAACTTCCTGTGACGCCAGGCCATGAAGCGGTCCGGCGAGGCCGTTGAGAGCAGCGGAGTAGCTATAGTAGGCATCCGACAGAGCCGAGGCCACCAGATGGCCGGTGTGGGCGGACACGTTGCCCGACTCGTGATCGGAGTGAATGATCATATGCATGCGCGCCACGTCGTCATAGGGCTTGCGAATGCCCATCATGTGCGCGAAGTTGGCGCCGAGGTCCAGACCGGGATCGGCGTCGATGATGTCGCCATTCTTGTACTTGTACCGGTAGATAAACGCAGCGATGCGCGGCAGGCGTGCCACCAGGTCGCTGGCGTCCTCGTACATCGGGCCCCAGGCCTCTAGCTTGTTGAAGCCTTCGTTATAGAACTTGGCGAACCTGGACTCCTTCTGCATGGCCAGCACCGCGGCCGAGAACATGACCATCGGGTGGCTTTCCCTGGGCAGGGCTTTGATGACGTCAAAGACGTAGGACGGCACCTTGGCGCGGTCACGGAATTCCCCGACGATCTGGTCCACCTCTGCCTGATCCGGCACCTCGCCGGTCAGCAGGAAGTACCAGAAAGCCTCAACCGTGGGATACTCGCTGCCGGGCGCCTTGGGCAGAGCGGCGAAGGTCTCGGGAATGGTCTTGCCCCGGAAGCGGATGCCTTCCTGGGGGTCAAGGTAGGAGATGTCCGTCACCAGGCACCGGATGTCGCGACCGCCGCCAATAGCCTGGCCGATGTTGACCTGATCGATCACCACCTCGCCGAACTCCTTGAGCAGCTTGGCCGTACGAGGACGTTGCTCCAGAATTTTCTCCGCCAATTTCTCCTTCAGCCTGGACATGCAGCATGCCTCTCCTTTCGTCGTTCAGGACGTAACAAGCCCGGGCGAATGTGCATGAGAAGAAAGAGCTGAATATCTATGCCGAGCGTTACCCAGGCAGCGCTGATGAAGGCCTTCACCTTGATTATATACATGCGACCGGGTATTTCAAGGGATATGGGTCTAAAATGGGCGCGGAGAAGGCATGCTATGAAATTATGTCCGTCTATCTCAGCCTTGTGCTCGTTTTCACATCCTTCCTCGCGCCTGCTTGTGAAATCCGTATCATGGTTCGGCTACCGTGATAAATCAGGGCTTTTAGGCCTTCTCTTAGAGCGGCTGGTTGCCGTAGCGTTGTCAAAAATCTGGGTGCCCGGAGAGCCTAATGTCCTCGCTCGACCGGTCGCGACGAAGCCGGAAGGAGCGGGCCGAGGCAACGCTGCCAAGAGGGCGGAAGGCGGCAGGATAAGGGAAACAGACCACCTCGCCACCGCGCTGCCGGTCGCGGCGCACCAAGGGATAGTCCACGACGTCGCGTCCCCGGCCCTGAGCGACCGACCGGGGGGCCACCAGTTCCGACAGCCAGTTGCCGTAGGCGCGCCGCAGGGGCTCGTCCAGGAAGAGCACGAAGACCGGCATGCCCGTGGCATCCTCAACCTGTTGGAAAGACTGCACCCGCTCCTGGGTGAGGCTCAACTCGCCTGCGCCCGTCAGTCTTGAGTAACGGCCGGCGGAGGTCACGGACGTGCGCCTGACTTCCACAAAGAAGGCATGCCTTTCACCGACAATCAGGTCCGGGAGGTGCCCGGGGGTAGGCAGCGAGGCCGCAATCTCCCGCAGTTCCTCTTCCCGCGCGGCGCGGCGCACGGTGAAGCCCTCCGCCTGGAGCCAGGCCTCGACCGCCTTCACGCCGCGGGCGGCGTGGTGAACAGCCCACAGGGGAGGGCCGCCGGCCCCCTTCACCTTGAGGGGCACCATTTGCACGTTGCGGCCGAATCGAGATACGACCTGCTCCTCCGTCATCAGAGGCTGGCCGGTTGCGGCCACCTCCTCTTCGTACCGCCCGAGCCACTCGGACCACTCTTCTGGACCGGCCTGCCGGGGCATCGGCACCTGCCACTCCCCGGGCCTGTCACCGGGCCTTGATAGGGCCACGTTCAGCACCTCCCCGCCGCCTTCGGCCGCCGTGGCTAGCGCTCTTCCGCCAGATGGTTGTCCATGCTGCAGCTGCCCTTGAAGCCGCAGTTGGTGCAATAGGGCTCACAGCCAAGCTGCAGCCCCACTGGCTCGCCGCAGTTTGGGCAGCGGGGAGGCTCCTCATCGCGGATGACCTCCGCCATCGATGACCACCTCCCGATCCTCCGGCGCATATCCTGACGCAGGAGGGATTTCCCATGAGCGAAGCCTTCGTCCGCGTGGTCCGGGCCGGGCCGGACCTACCCCCGAAAGGACCGGAACCGTACGTGCGCATTAACACCTTTACCCTGGACGACCTGGGCCTGACCGAGTCCGACCTCTCACCGGCCCTTCGCCTTCAAGTCGGGAGCAGCCTCCTGCACGTTCGCTGGGAACTGTACACGGCCGAGCCGGACGCGGGGCCCATCCTCCGCCTGCGGCCCCGCGGGCTGCGGCTGACCGGACTGCGCGCCGGCCGTACCTATGTGGCGCGGTATGAACCGTCCGTCAACGCCATCCACCTGATTCGGCCAGTGGCCGGCAAGTAGG
>CALMNP010000379.1 GCA_937868875.1 uncultured Bacillota bacterium
ACGGCGCATGACGCGTCCTCTCCGCGTCTCTGCGCCGTGCTTCGCCAGCCCCAGCGATTCCAGTCCGCCGGTGTCATACGCGGTTGCCCCGGCGTCAGGCGGCTTACGATGGAGGCCAGGTCGATGGAGGTATAGAATGTATACGCAGCGGTAATTGTGCTGCGAGGGGGACTTCCAATGAAAGCGATTGAGGTGCAGGGTACCATTGACAGGGATCGCTGGCTTCGCCTGGATAGTCAGTTGCCCGTCACCGGTCCCAGGCGGGTTCGAGTGATCGTTCTGATCTCGGAGGAAGCCGACGACATCAGCGAGTCGGACTGGATGAAAGCTGCTTCCAAAAACCCGGCCTTCGGTTTCCTCAAGGAGGATGCGGAGGATATCTATTCGCCGACCGACGGGAGGCCCCCCAGCGATGAGGAATAAGGTCGTATTGGTGCCCTTTCCGTTCGATGACCTGTCCTCGAACAAGGTTCGCCCAGCTGTTTGCCTCACAGAGCCGTTGGGATCTCACCGGCATGTCGTTGTCGCCTTTATCACGAGTTAGGTGCCTGTTGAGATGCTCGACACCGATCAACTAGTGGAACCCAGTGAGCCAGGGTTCGAAGCGACGGGACTGCGTACCGCGTCCGTCATCCGCCTTCATCGGTTAATGACGCTGTCCGCCTCCATCATTCAGCGAGAACTCGGCGTGCTTCCTCAAGCACTCCAGCAAGCAGTCCACGATAAGCTGAAGAAGCTGTTTGCTCTAGGCTGAGGAACCTAGCCAGAGTCAAGCGTGAAGCCCAGGTCCGAGGCGGAGGAGGGTGCGAAGGTTAGCTCAGAGGGTGACCACGTGAAACCTCATGGAGAGGCAGGGCGTTCCGTCCTCTTGAATCATGGATACCACAACGAATTCGATGACGCTCTTGATCTTCGTGTCTTCGGCGCGAAGCTGAACGTAGACCTGGGGCAATTCCCTGTGTTGATCGTTTCGCCCGATGATGACACCGCCTTGCACCTTGGGCTCCCGAACTTCTTGTGCCGCCAATCGAACCGCTCTTCTACCTGCTCGCGGAGGTCGGCCCGGACGATGCTCTTCATGGCCTTCGTATCATACTTGGCCAGGGCGTTCGCGAAGGCCAGGGCTGTATCTTTCAACGCTTCCTCGTGCTGCTTCCAATAGGAGATTGGCGGCCGGTTCATCAACGTCGCGTGCAACTCATCCAGCAGCGTCGTCAACTCCGGGGTCATCTCTCGTTCCGCATTATCCGAAGCAATCCTGACCCCAGGCCGGGCGCTTGCCTCGGCCACCTGCCGGTCGCCTGCGTACATCGTCAGGTGCAGCGAGGGAACCAGATATATCGCCGGTCGCGGTTGACGCGGGTCAATCGGAGGGGCCTTTGCCAGGGCCTTGGCCAGGCGCTTCGCTTGCTCCCCCCTTAGTTCGACCTGGCGCTCTGGATTCTTTTCTATCGGCTGGACCCGGGCCGAAGGGTGAATTCGGGCGACGACGCGGTCTACCTCACTCAGATCAACCGGGCGGAACTTCCACTCTTCCGGCTTAGGCAGCGGCTCTGGGGGGGCTTGCAGCGTCACCGCTATCGTCCGGGCCACGGGTCGCTCCTGGTAGCTATACTCCAGTGACGCTCTACTCGGGTTCTTGACTTCGTTGGTCGGTATCCTTTCCTCGGCTCTGTAAGTCTGTCCCCGCTTCAAGGTGATGGGGGCCTGCGGGTTGCACGGCACGGGTTCCCGCTGGCGTCCTGCCAGCCGAACCAGCCCGTCACACGTGGGAGATAACGTGAGGTTGCTGGCCGAGTAGTTGCGGATCGAGTACGCCAATCGCCAATCGCCATCCTCTTGTTGTCGGAGTTCCACTTCCAGCAGCACAGTCCCGTCCTTGTCCATGCCGATCAGCCTGCGCTGTGCTGCTGCCGGGGAATCCCCCCGGCCTTGAGGACTAGCCGTTGTACCACTCTTGCTCACCGCGCCGCAGCCGTTGATAAGGAGGGCCGTGAATAGTAGACAGGCAACCCCAGTTCGCTTCCGCATAGCAGTTTGCTCCTTTGCTCAATGAAAGACGAGGGCTATTTACGTTGGGTTTCGACGGAAGTACCTACCAGTCACCTCTCAGGCGGAATGGAGAACGACCGCTGCAGCGCCTTCATCGCCACCGGCTCGGCCACCGGGGACGTGGTTACCGGATCAGGCGGCGGCAGTTTGGGTGAGTGCGCAGCGCGGGAGTCGAAATCCGTCGTACCAGCTCGAAGAAAGCGTCATACAGGATCTAAGTGAATTGAGCCAGCCCCATTGGGCCATTGCCAAGGTAGCCCAATGGGGCTGTGGCTCGTCTAACCCAAAAAGGCCGCGAAAAATGGTCACTTCGGGTCTTCGGCGTCTATTGTCCTGGTAGTAGGATGGAATTGAAAGAGCAGGTTGGAATATCCTTCTGTACGGTCATTTGAGAAAGATTTCTCAATCGATACCGTGCTACTGAGCTCTTTCGTCTGAACTTGTCTGTCGCTTGTGGCTACCGCATATGGCTTTAGCTGCCTGGTCCGTGGCCCTGATGGTTCGACACTCGTGATGAAATTCACATCCTTAATAACAGATCAATCGACAAAATCCACTGAGGAGAGGACGGGAAGTAAGAAGATGCCCAGCAAGTGGTCGCGGCGAACGTTCCTGAAGACCTCCCTGGCGACCGGTGCGGTGCTTGCCGCCGGCGAGCTGCCCTCCTTCGCCGGCTGGCAGAAGGCTCGTGCCGCCGGGAAGGACGAGGTGCTGTCCGTGCCGAGCCTTTGCGAGATGTGCGGCGTGAAGTGCGGCATTATCGCCCGGGTGAGGGACGGCAGGGTGGTGAAGATCGACGGGAATCCGAAACACCCCTTCAGCAACGGCAAGCTTTGCGCCCGCGGCAACGCCGGGATGACGGCCCTCTATGACCCGGACCGCCTCAGGCAGCCCCTGAAGCGCGTAGGGGACGGGAAGTTCGAGCCCATCTCCTGGGACGATGCAATGAGGGAGATCGGGGCCAAACTCAAGGATTTGAAGGCCCAATTCGGGCCGGAGACCCTGGTCTGGGCCACCCACCCGGAGCTGATCAACCCCTGGGAGAAGCACTGGATGGCGGCCTTTGGCTCTCCCAACCTCACCGGCCATGCGGCCACCTGCTACTCCAGCCGCACGGTGGCCTTTGCCACGACCTACGGCGACCTCCCCGGCGTCGACTATGGGAACGTTCAGTACTACCTCTCGCCCGGCCGCAACCTTCTCGAGGGGATTCACAACGGCGTGATACAAAAGATCGTCGCCGCCAAGGCCAAGGGCGCCAGGCTGGTGGCCCTGGATCCCCGGATGTCCAACTTCGCCGCCTGGGCCGACGAATGGCTGCCGATCAGGCCCGGCACCGACCTGGCCTTCCTGCTGGCGCTGATCCACGTCATTATTGCCGAGAGGCTCTACGATGAGGCCTTTGTGGCGGAACGCACGGTGGGTTTCAACGAACTCAAGGACGCGGTGCGAGACTATACGCCGGCGTGGGCGAGCGGAATCACCGACATTCCGGCCGAAACCATCAGCCGCATCGCCCGCGAGCTGGCCGCCGCGCGGCCGGCCGCGGCGGTGGACACATGCTGGCACGGCGGGTTCGGCTCCATGTATTACAACTCGGTCCAGACGGGCCGGGCCGCCGCCTGTCTCAACGCCCTGCTTGGGAACCTGGGGGCCAAGGGGGGGCTTACCTTTTCACCCGTGGTGAAGCTGGGCAAGACAGACGAGCTGATGGGGCCGAAGCCACCGAAGATTGCGGCCAGGCGGTGGGACGGCGCCGGTGAGGCCGAGTGGCCTCTGGCCAAGGGCCTGGGCCTGGTCCAGAACCTGCCCGACCAGATCCTGAGCGGCCGGCCCTACCCCATCAAGGCCCTTATCGTCAGCCACTTCAACCCGGTCCGGTCCTGCCCGGACAGCAAGAAGGTCATCGACGCCCTGCAGAAGCTGGAGCTCCTGGTGGCCATCGACATTCAGATGAGCGATACCGCCGCCTACGCCCA
>CALMNP010000380.1 GCA_937868875.1 uncultured Bacillota bacterium
AGGAACGGCGGCACATAACCCGAATTTTCCCAGGAGAGCTTAATCCAATGGAGGTGCTGCACGCATGGAATACCGCAAACTGGGCCGCAGTGGTCTCAAGACCAGCGAGATCGCCTTGGGTAGCTGGCTCACCTACGGCACGGCCACCGAGAGAGACGCGGCCATCGCCTGTGTCCACCGCGCCTACGAACTGGGGATCAACCACTTCGACTGCGCCAACATGTACGGAGCCACGCCCCATGCCGCCGAAGACGTACTGGCGGAGGCCCTGAAGGACTTCTCGCGATCATCCTACATCCTCACCACCAAGGCCTTCTGGCCGGTGGGCCCCGGACCCAACGACCGGGGCCTGTCCCGCAAGCACATCACGGAGCAGGTCCACGAGAGCCTGCGCCGGCTGAAGACCGACTACCTGGACATCATGTACTGCCACCGCTATGACCCGGAGACCCCGGTGGACGAGACCCTGCGCGCCCTGGACGATCTGGTGACCCAGGGCAAGGTTCTCTACATCGGCATCAGCGAGTGGACCGCCGCCCAGGTGATGGAGGGTGTGGCGACTACGAGACAGTTGGGCCTTGACCCCATCACCGCCAGCCAACCGGTCTACAACATGCTGACCCGGCGCATCGAGGCCGAGGAACTGCCCGTTGCCGCCCGAGAGGGCATCGGCATCGTGGCCTTCTCGCCGCTGGCCCAGGGGCTTCTGACGGGCAAGTACAGGCCCGGCCAGGTTCCGGCCGGCTCCCGCGCCGCCGACCCCACGGTGAACCGGTTCATCAACCGCTACCTGACCGACGAGAACCTGGCCAAGGTGGACAAACTCCGTCCCATCGCCCAGGACCATGGCCTGTCGCTGGCGCAGCTGGCCCTGGCCTGGATCCTGCGCCTGCCCGGGGTTTCCAGCGCCCTTATCGGCGCCACCAGGACCGAGCAGGTAGACGACAACGCCGGCGCCGCCGGGGTCAAGCTCTCCGAAGCAGTCCTCAGGGCCATCGACGACATTCTGAACGGCTAAGTCATACCCACCCGGGGGTGACGGCCTTGACCAGGCCTGCCTGTGGAGCTCGTTCAATGTGCCGTTCCAGGACGTTGGGCCTACAATGGCGCCTGCTCTTGCTGGTCATGCTTCTGGTCGTTCCTCTGATGGCCTTGCACGTGTACCAGGCGTATCGCCGCGTGGGCCAACGCGTCGACGTGGAGCTTGACCTGGACGCGAAATTGGCGGAGGCAGTGAGCGCCGCCTTCACCAACGGGCTGGACAACCTGTGGGACGAAGAGTTGGCCTTGGGGACCTCGTTCCTGAGCCAGGATGAGGCCATGTCGGACCGGGCCATACGCTTTCTCCTCCAGACCCAGTTGTCGGCCCATCCCTCCACGGCTGCAATCGCCTGGATCGACTCGGCAGACGGCCATGTGGTGGCGGAAACACAGCCTGGTTGGTCCGGCCCGGTGCCTGGCGCCCTGGAGCCCTCCCTGCAGCGGGTCGGGGCCGGAGAAATCGAGGTGCTGTCCAACGTCTTTTCCGGCGGTGACAACCGCACCCCGGTCGTGGCCGTATCCCGGGCCATCTTCCGGAGTCAGCAGCACGCCGGTACCATCGTTGCCTACGTGAACCCGCTGCTCTTCGGCGAGTCCCTTCCCATCGGCCGCTCCGCGAACGGAGCCTTTGCCCTGGTGGACGCCAACGGCAACCTGGCCTATGTCTCCGGTCCCAACGCCCAGGGCCACGTCGGCAAGCCCGTAGGAAAGGACGCCCCCAGCCTGGAGGCCCTGCAGGGCAGAGTGGGCCTCTCCCGAAGTTATGGCAGCCACAACCCACGAATCGGCGTCGCCGTGCCCGTCCCGCGGGTTGGCTGGGCTGCCAGCGCCACCACGCCGACCCGCGACGTGATGGCCGCTACCCGACGGGAGACGCTCCAGGACCTGCTGACGTTGATTCTCGTTGCATCAGTCTCACTGCTTGCCGCCTGGCTCACCGCCAACCACTTCCTGCGCCCGCTGCGACGACTGCAGGACGCCGCCAGGGCCATCTCCCTGGGCGACCTGGACGCACGCGTGGGCCTGCAGGGGACGGATGAGCTGGCCTCCACCGCCCAGACCTTCGACCGCATGGCCGAGGACATCCAGGGGCTCATCCAGCAGCGTGACCGCTTCTTGCAGATGGCGGCGCACGAGCTGCGCAACCCCATGAGCAGCGTCAAGGGAGCGCTGTCCCTGATCCGCCGCCGCCTGGCCGCCGGCAAGCCCATCGACAACCTGGCGTCGCTGACTTCGATCATGGAGGGGGAAATCGACCGGCTCTCGCATTTGCTCAACGCCCTGCTGGAGGCCTTTCGCGTTCAGGAGGGCGGCCTGCCTCTCCGGCTTGAGGCCGTCAATGTCTGGCCGGTGGTGCAGGCTGCAGTCGCGACCTTCAGCACGGCCAGTGAGAGGCACCGCTTCCGGGTGGAGAACGTGGCCCCCGGGGCACCCTGGGTATTGGGCGACGCCGGACGTCTGGAGGATGTGCTGCGCAACCTCTACTCCAACGCCATCAAGTACG
>CALMNP010000381.1 GCA_937868875.1 uncultured Bacillota bacterium
CAGCAGGTAGAGCAGGTTCTTGATCAGTTCGATGATCACGCCGGCGGCGGGGCCGAGGGCGAAACCGCCCACCAGGGCGGCAAGCTCGCTGGGGTCGTACTTCAAGTACGTAGCGCTGGGCAGCAGGGGCA
Organism: uncultured Bacillota bacterium; assembly: GCA_937868875.1. GTDB lineage: Bacteria > Bacillota > Sulfobacillia > JAMDAP01 > JAMDAP01 > JAMDAP01. The sequence goes on from CALMNP010000381.1 coordinate 132, forward strand.
CCTCGATGAGCATCAGGCCGAAGGCCAGGGCGGAAAGGACGCCGACGCGGATCAGATACTGGGTGGACTTGCGTTGCATGGTACCATCTCCCGACACCGGACCATCATAAAAGCCCAGGGCATACTCCCAGGGCTTCTTAGACGGCGCGCAGCAGGCAGACACCCCAAAGAGGCGCTGTCATTGCTTTGCGACCTTCTCCCATCCAGACTGTACTGTCGGCCCCGGTGTCGCACCGGTGTCCACCGCTTGCGCGGGTCGCGGGCTGGTCCGGACGCGCCTTTTGTTGACGCGCCAAGCATCACCGCCGGTCAGGAATTGGCCCTGCCCGCCGCCGAAAGCTTGCGGCCACGGGACGAGGCCTCACCTTGCCCTGAAGGTCCGGTATGAAATTATATCCTCGTTGCAAGTGTATTCGGTAACAAGCTCAGGTGTCAAGCCACAGGCCGTCCAAGGTGCCACGAACGGCCGTAGTGGTCGCTTCAGGCGTTGGCAGCGGCGCGCCGAAGGGCGGCCATGGCCTCAGCCACGTCGCGCTGGCCAAAGACGGCCGAGCCGGCCACCAGGAGGTTCGCGCCCGCCTTCGTCACCAGCGGCGCCGTCTCCGGGTTGATGCCGCCGTCGACCTCGATGTCCAGACGCAGTCCGGCTTCCGCCGCGCGGTTCCGCAGAGCCCGGATCTTTTCCACCGCGGCGGGGATAAAGCGCTGACCGCCAAAGCCCGGATTGACGCTCATGATCAGCACCTGGTCCAGGTCTCCCAGCACATAGTCCAGGACGTCCAGCGGCGTGTGCGGGTTCAGGGCGACGCCGGCCCGGGCCCCCAACTCCTTGATCTGATGGACCACCCGGTGCAGGTGGGCGCAGGCCTCGGCGTGGACAGTCAGGGTGGCCGCGCCGGCCTGGCGGAAATCGGCCAGGTAGCGCTCAGGCTCCACAATCATGAGGTGGACGTCCATCTCCAGGCGAGTGTGGGCCTTCAGGGCCTCCAGGACCAGCGGGCCGAACGTGATGTTGGGAACGAAGCGCCCGTCCATGACGTCCATGTGGAGCAGGTCGGCGCCCGCCTCCTCCACCCTGCGGACCTCCTCGGCCAGGCGGCTGAAGTCGGCGGACAGCAGCGATGGGGCAATCTTGACCACGGTGTCTCCTCCCGTCGGCCGGTCGGACCGGCTCTCTCAGCGTCAGTGGTAGCGCACGGGGGCCGCCAGGATCTCCTCCAGGAATTCAACGTACCGCCGGTAGCGGGCTTCCTGGATGTGCCCCTCCTCCACCGCCGCCTTGACGGCGCAGTCCGGCTCCTTGTGGTGCAGGCAGGTGGCGAATCGGCAGCGATTACCATAGTTTACGAACTCGGGAAAGCAGAGCCAGAGCTGGTCCTTGGGGATGCCCGTCACGTCCAGCAGGCTGAACCCCGGCGTATCCGCCAGGAGGCCGCCCGCCACGGGCAGCAGTTCGACGTGGCGCGTGGTGTGCCGGCCCCGGCCGAGCTTCTGCGACACCTCGCCGGTGCGCAGCGACAGCCCTGGAGCCAGGGCGTTGACCAGCCGCGACTTGCCCACGCCGCTCTGCCCCGCCAGCACGGAGACGCGCCCCGTCAGCAGGGAGGTCACCTTGTCCAGGCCGGTGCCGTGTTTGGCGGCGATGGGCAGGACCGTGTAGCCCACCTGCCGGTACGGCTCGGCGATGGCTTCGGCCTCCTCCGAGGTGATCAGGTCCGCCTTGTTGAGGCAGAGCACCACACCGATGTCCGACCACGCGGCCAGCACCAGGAAGCGGTCCAGCAGAGGCAGGTTGAGGTCGGGCTCACGGGCGGTAAAGACGATGACGGCCTGGTCCACGTTGGCGATGGGCGGGCGGATCAGCTCATTGTGCCGCTTCTCGATCTCAACGATATAGCCGTTGCCGTCCGGCTGGGGCTCGAACAGCACCCAGTCCCCCGTCAGCACCGCGTTTCGCTCCAGGCGGAAGCGTCCGCGCTGGCGGCAGGGCCATTCCCGGCCGCCGGTCTGCACGAAGAAGAGGTTGGAGTGAGACCGGAGGACGCGTCCTCGCCTGAGTCCCGCCTCGGTGGGATTATTGTCGGCAATGGTCAAGGGGAACCTCCTGCCTACTGCCCCGGGATGCCCGCCTGATCCTAGGAAGGCAGGGCCTGCTGCTGCACCAGATTGCCGTCAACGTAGATGAACGCGGTGGCTGTGCCCACCCAGGAGATGGGTACCTGAAGGGACTCGCCCGGGCGGTGCTGCTGCTTGTACTGGCTGGTGCGGCCGCGCGTATCGGCCACGACCACCTCCACCACCACGGGGGCATCCGCGGCCCCCGCGGCGCGCGGCACCACGAACTGCAGGGTGGCCTGCCGGGCGGCGCCGGAAGGCTGGTTGACCCAGAGGTCCACCGATGAGCCCTCCGTCACCGGGGCATTGGGTTGCGGGCTCTGGTTGACCACCTGATTGGGGGCGAAGGTGGGGTCGGTGACCGGGGTCACCTTGCCCAGCACCAACTTGTTCTGTTCCAGGGTGGACTTGGCCTGCTCCAGGTCCTGTCCGACCAGGCTGGGCATGGCCACCTGGGCCTTGCCGGAACTGACCACCAGGTCCACCGGCGTGTCCTGGGGGTAGAGCTGACCCGGGGTCAGGCTCTGGGAGATCACGGTGTTTGCGGCGTAGGCCGGGTCATCCTTGGTGCTGATGTGACCGGCCCGGAAACCGGCGTTGGCCAGGTCCGTCTGGGCCTGCACCAGGGACTCGTTGCGAACGTCAGGCACGGCCTTCTGCTCGGGGCCGCGGCTGACGGAGAGGAGCACCTTCCGCCCCTGCTTCACCAGCGTACCCGGCAGGGGGTCCTGTTTGATGATTTCACCGGCGGGGTGGCTGGGGTCCGGCGGCGTGGCCGCCACCTCAGAGGTCAGCAGGCTTTCCTTCAGCTTGTCCTGAGCCTCGAGCTGCTGCAGCCCCACCACATTGGGGACCGGAACCGTGGGGACGTTGAGCCAGCGGTTAAAGGCCCACCAGGAGAGGGCGACGGCGGCCAGGAAGAGCACCAGGCCAAGCAGCCAGGGCCAGACCCGGCGCCAGACCCGGCGGCGCCCCTCGGCGGCCTGTCGGACCTTCTTCGCGTCGCGATCCTCCAGGGCGATGGTGTCCTGCAGGTCGGGGTCGCGCCGCAGCACGCCCTCCACCGCCTCCGGCTCACCGAAGTAGGGCCGCTGGACGGCCGTAGGGTCGATCAGCTGGGTGCGCCCTTCGGTGAAGTCCTTGAGGAAGCGGTTGAGGTCTGCGGTCATGTCGCCGGCGGACTGGTAGCGAAGGTTCTGGTCCTTCTGGACCGCCTTCATGACAATCTGCTCCAGCTCCAGCGGCACCTCCGGGTTGACGTGGCTGGGCGGCACCACCTGGTCCTGCAGGTGCTTGATGGCCACGGAGATGGGGCTGTCGCCCTGGAACGGCACCTGGCCGGTCAGCATCTCATAGAGCACGATGCCCACCGAGTAGATGTCCGACTTCTCACCGGTGAACCCGCCGCGGGCCTGCTCCGGCGAGAAGTAGTGGGCCGAGCCCATGATGGAGCCGGTGTGGGTCAGGGTTGCCGTGGCGGCGGCCCGGGCAATGCCGAAGTCGGTCACCTTGACCCGGCCGCCCCGGGTCAGCAGGATGTTGTGGGGTTTGATGTCCCGGTGCACGATCTTGGCGAAGTGGGCGTGCTCCAGGGCATCCAGGATCTGAATGGTGAGGCGTACCGCCACCGGCACCGGCAGGGGCGCCTCGGCATCGATCTTCTCCTTCAGGGTCTTGCCGTCCACGTACTCCATGACGATGTAGTAGACATCGTCCTCCTGACCCACGTCGTAGATGCTGACCACATTGGGGTGGGACAGAGAGGCCGCCGCCTGCGCCTCGCGCTTGAAGCGGCGCACGAAGTCGTCGTCCGCCGTGTACTGCTGCCGCAGGACCTTGACGGCCACGGGGCGATGGAGGAAGGTGTCCATGGCCTTGTAGACCAGGGCCCAGCCACCCCCGCCGATGCGCTCCTGCACCTCGTAGCGCTTGCCCAGCAGCCGCCCGATCATGCTGTCCGTTCCCTTGTTCATGACAGCTCCACGACCAGGACGGTGATGTTGTCGTAGCCCCCACGCTCATTGGCCAGGGCTACCAGAGCTTCCGCCGCTTCGGCCGGTTCCCGGCTGGAGAGGAGGCCGGCCATTTCGGCGGAGGAAACGGACCCGGTCAGGCCGTCGGTGCAGAGGACAAGCCTGTCGCCGGGGTGATAGGGAAGGACGCTCACGTCCACATGGGTATCACCGCCCGCCCCCAGGGCGTTGGTCAGGATGTTCCGCTGGGGGTGGACCATCGCTTCGGCCTCGGTGAGGGTCCCGTTCTTCATCATCTCGCCCACCAGCGAGTGGTCCTCGCTGATCTGGCGCAAGGCGCCGCCGTTCATCAGGTAGGCCCGGCTGTCGCCGGCGTGGGCCAGCCAGAGGCGGCCTCCCCCGGCCAGGACGGCGGTCAGGGTGGTGCCCATGCCCTTGATGCCGGGCCGCTTGCGCGTCTCCTCCTGAATGGCGGCGTCGGCAGCGGCGAAGGCGTCAGCCAGCATCTGCTCCAGATCGGGCTCCGGGGGGGAGCCCGGCGAGCCTGCAGAGGAGACCAGGGCCGGAGTCTGCTCCTCCGGTGCCGCGGCCTTCCAGGCCTCCAGGGCCTGTCGCAGGTGGTCGTGCAGGGTCATGATGGCCAGGCTGCTGGCCACCTCCCCCCCGTCATAGCCGCCCATGCCGTCGGCCACGGCGAAAATCCTGCCGCCCCACAGGGGCGCCAGGTCAAAGGCGCAATAGCTGTCCTCGTTCACATCGCGAATGCGTCCGATGTCTGTCTTTGCAGCCACCTTCACGGCGACTCACCTCCAGGCCCTCCGGTCCGAAGCTGTCCGGGCTCACTCCCAAAGGTCCGGCGCCTTCCCCGCCTGGTAGACCAGGCTTGTCTTCCCCAGGACGATGCGGTCTCCCGGGCTCAGGCGGCGCCGATCCACGCGCTTGCCGTTGACAAACGTGCCATTGGTGGACCTCAGGTCGACGATGACATGTCCGCCGGACTCGTAATCCAGCCTGGCGTGCTGGCGGGACACCGTCTCGTCCGACAGCTGCAGGGCCGACTTGAGGCTGCGGCCCACCACGACTTGCTGCCGGCCCAGGGCCACTTGCTTGCCCCGGTCGTTGCCCTCCCGCACCACCAGGTAGGCGAGCACCTCCAACTGCCTCACCCCGCAGCCCTGATCTTCTTCTAGCGGTCTCGCCCGCGCCGCCGCCTCAGCTGACCGCAGGCGGCGTCTATGTCCGTTCCCATCTCGCGGCGCACGGTGACAGGGACGCCGCGTTCCTCCAGGATGCGCGCGAACGCCTCCACCTGGGCCTGGGGCGTCCGCTCCACGCCGCGCTCCGGCACCGGGTTGGCCGGAATCAGGTTGACGTGGGCCAGTTGCCCCTTCATCAAGTGGGCCAGAGTGCGGGCATCCTCCAGGGAGTCGTTGAGGTCCTTGATCAGGATGTACTCGAACGTCAGACGCCGCCGCGTCTGGGACGCGTAGTCGCGGCCGGCTTCCAGCAGTTCGGCCAGGGCGAAGCGCCGGTTGACCGGCACCATTCGGCTGCGCAGTTCGTCGGTGGGCGCGTGCAGCGAGACCGCCAGGGTGATGGGCAGGTCCTCCGCCGCCAGACGGCGGATGCCGGGGACAATGCCGCAGGTGGACAGGGTGATGTGCCGGAGGCCGATGCCCAGCCCCCTGGGGTCTCCCAGCAGGCGGATGAAGGCCACCACGGCCTCATAGTTCTCGAGCGGCTCCCCCGAGCCCATCAGGACCACACTGGAGACGTGCTCGCCTTTGGCTGCAAGTTCGCGCTGGACGAAGACCACCTGATCGACCATCTCGCCGACGGAGCAGTTGCGCGCCACACCTCCCAGGGTGGAGGCGCAGAAGACACAGCCCATGCGGCAGCCGACCTGGCTGGTGACACAGACGCTGTTGCCGTAGTCGTGGGGCATCAGCACCGTCTCCACGGCGTGGCCGTCGGCCAGGCCGAACAGGTACTTGGTCGTGCCGTCCGACGCCACCTGCCGCGTCTCCAGGCTGACGGCCTCGATGCTGCAGGTCTCCTCCAGCCGCTGCCGCAGCCCCTTGGGCAGGTTGGTCATATCGCCGAAGCTCCGCGCCGCCCGCTGATACATCCACTCCATGACCTGCACGGCGCGGTACTCCGGTTCGCCCCAGGTCCGGAAAAGCTCCTTGAGCTCCGGCAGACTGAGGCCCTTGAGCTGCAGCTTGCCGCCGGGTCCCGGAACCACGGCCGGGGGCAGGGAGTCGCCGGGCAGGGACTTGTGCGCCCGGGCGACGGCCGGGGTCGGCGAGGCGGCCGGCGAGTCAGGCGGCGCGGCGGAGGCAGGGTTGGGTACTGATGTCTGAAAATCCATCTCCAACAAGCTGCCCGACCTCCTTCCCGCCTATTATGTCCCGGCGCGGATTACGTCCTTGTCGCCTTCGACGGCTGTTCGTCCATTTCCTTTACGTCTCGGCCCAGCCGGGCGATGAAAAAGCCGTCCGTGCCGTGCACGTGGGGCAGGAGCTGCACCCAGCCCTGCTCCACCCCTGGCTCGTCGGCCAGGACGGCAGGGAGATAAGGCCTGAGGCTCTCCGGGTGAAACTCCGGGTGGCGGGCCAGGAAGACCTCCACGGTCCCCTGATTCTCCTCCGGCTCTATGGTGCAGGTGCTGTAGACCAGGGCCCCTCCGGGGCGAACGGCCGCGGCGGCGCCCTCCAGTATCTCCAACTGAAGACGGTGAAGCTCCTGAATCTGTTCGGCCGACTTGCGCCACCTGGCGTCTGGACGGCGGCGGAGGACGCCCAGGCCGGAGCAGGGGGCGTCAACGAGCACGGCCTCCGCCTTTTCCGCCATGGCCCGGCCCACTTCGCGGGCGTCGCCCAACTGGGGCGTGACGATGTCCGTGCCCAGACGGCGGGCGTTGTCTCGAATCAGGTTGAGCTTGTGGTCGTGGGGGTCAACGGCCACCACCAGGCCCTTATTGTCCATCAGTTCCGCCAGGTGGGTGGACTTGCCGCCCGGGGCGGCGCAGGCGTCCAGGACGGTGTCGCCTGGCCGCGGCCGCAGGGCCTGCCCCACCAGGATGGACCCCTCGTCCTGCACGCTGAAGAGGCCGTCGCCGAAGCTCTTGAGGTCCTCAAAGGCCGGGCCTTCCTTCAGCACCACGGCCTCCGAGGTCAACCGTGCCGGCTCCGTCACGGCCCCCTCGGCCTCCAAAGCCTTCACCAGGCCCTCCCGGTCTGTCTTCAGCCGGTTGGGCCGCAGCACCAGCGGTGGATTCTCATTGTCGACGCGCAGCAGAGCCTCTGTCGCCTCGAAGCCGTAGCGGTCCAGCCACCGCTTCACCAGCCACTCCGGGTGCGAGTGGCGCAGCGAGAGGTAGCCAACCGGGTCCTTCGCCGGGTCCGGGTAGCTGAGGCCGTCCTTCTTGCGCAGGAATCCCCGCAGCACGCCGTTGACGAACCCGGCCAGGCCGGCGTGGCCGTACTTCTTGGCCAACTCCACCGCCTCGTTGACCGCCGCCGAGGGCGGGATGCGGTCGAGGAAAAGAAGCTGATAGGCTGCCAGCCGCAGGTCAGCGCGGACCCAGGGCGACATCTTGTCCAGAGGGCGGGTCGACGCCTGGCGGATGGCCCAGTCCAGGGTGTTCCGGCGCCGGGAGGCGCCGTAGACCAGTTCCGTCGCCAGACCCCGGTCGCGCCGCGGCAGGGGGTGCCTCTTCAGGGCCCGGTCCAGGGCCAGCCCGGCGTAGGCCTCTCCCTCATCCACGTCCCGCAGGGCCAGCAGGGCCACCTCGCGGGCGCTCGCAGGTCCCGCCGCTCCCGGTCTGTTCTCGCTCATAGATGCACCTCCCGACGGGACGCGCGGCAGCAGGCCGCACGGGAATCCGAGACAGAACGAAGGAAGGGGCCTCGCCCCTTCCTTCTGCCGCGAGCCGGCATGGTTTGCAATCGTGGGGCTCCACAGCCCCTATCCTGTCCCGGCCGCACGCGGCCCTAATCGCGCCGGTTGCCGCGCAGCACCAGCAGACGCAGCAACTGCGCCACGGCCATGGTGGCGGCGGCGACGTAGGTCCAGGCGGCAGCGTTCAGCACCGCCCTGGCGCCGGGCATCTCCTCGCGCGTCAGGTAGCCGCCCGACTCCAGCACCGCCAGGGCGCGGCTGGAGGCGTTGAACTCCACCGGCAGCGTGACGAAGTAGAAGATCACGGCGGCGAAGAAGAGCAGGATGCCGATGTTCTGCAGCATGGGCGAGCCGAAGATCAGCCCCAGGAAGAACAGCCAGAAACCGCCGCTGGAGCCGATGTTGGCCACGGGCCAGATGGCATTCCTCATGGTCAGAGGCACGTAGCCGACGTCGTGCTGAATGGCGTGGCCGGATTCGTGGGCGGCCACGCCGAGGGCGGCAACGGAGGCGCTGTCATGCACGCCGGCCGACAGCCGCAGCACCCGGGTACGCGGGTCGTAGTGGTCGCTCAGGTTGCCGGGCACACGCTCCACGGCGACGTCCTGGAGACCGGCCCGGTCGAGGATGTCGCGCGCCACGGCGGCGCCGGTCAGGCGACCGCTGGTGTAGACGCGCGAGTACTTGTTGAAGGCGCTGGAGACTCTGGACTGCGCCCAGAAGGTCAGGATCAGCGCCGGGATGAGCAGGATCATGGTCGGGTCCCAGATGGGGAAGAACACGGAATTCAAAACCTCCTTGCCCTCAATACAGCCGCAGATGTTGGTTACTACGGCCTGCGGCCGGCGCGGGTTTCAAGCGATCCCATTATACCACGTGGGGAGTTGAGGAGGCGCCGCCGCGGTCAGAAGCCGAAGCGGCCGCCGGTGAGGTCATGGCCGGCCAGGAACTCGTCCGCACTCATGCGCCGCGAGCCGGCCGGCTGAAGCTCCTGCACCAGCAGGACGCCGTCGCCCGTCGCCACCAGCAAACCCTTGCCCTTCTCAGACCCCAGGCAGGAGCCGGCCTCCGCCGGCTGGGACGAACCACCCGCGGCGGCCGCCGGGACCGCGCCGCTCCAGGGCCGGGCGCGCCAGAGCTTGACCCGCTCGCCCTCCAGGGTGGTGTGCGCAACCGGCCACGGGTTGAGCCCGCGGACCTGGTTGGCCAGTTCCAGCGCCGAGCGCGACCAGTGCAGCACCTCGTGCTCCGGCTTGAGCAGGGGCGCGTAGGTGGCCTGGTCGTGGGGCTGCTGCCGGCGCGGGGCGGCACCCTGCTCCACCTGACGCAGGGTCTCCACCAGCAGTCCGGCCCCCAGGGCGGCCAGGCGGTCGTGCAGGTCGCCCGTGGTGTCCTCTTCCCCCACCGGCGTTTTGGCCGCGAGTATCATGTCACCGGTGTCCATGCCCTCGTCCATCCACATGGTGGTGACGCCGGTCTCCGTTTCGCCGTTGATGACGGCCCAATGGATGGGAGCCGCCCCGCGGTAGCGCGGCAGGAGCGAGGCATGGACGTTGATGCACCCCAGGCGCGGCCACTGCAGCACAGACGGGGGCAGAATCTGGCCGAAGGCCACCACCACCGCCAGGTCCGGCTGCCAGCGGAAGAGTTCCTCCTGCGCCTCGGGCCGGCGGACTCGCTGTGGCTGCAGCACCGGGACGCCCAGCCGACCGGCGGCCACCTTGACCGGCGGGGCGGCGGGTTTGCCGCTGCGCCCCCTGGGACGGTCCGGCTGCGTCACGACCCCGAGAAGGTCGTGCCCTGCATCCGCCAGAGCCTCCAGGCTCGGGACGGCAAAGTCGGGGGTGCCCATGAAGACAATCTTCAAGTCGAAACGCTCCTTGAGAGCCGAGTCCCGGACCTAGTCCTCGCGGGCAGCGTCCGGAGCAACCTCGAAGGAAACAGCGGATTCAGCCTCCGGGCCCGCCTCCTCCAGGCTTTCCGCGCCCTCGGCGGCTTCGGCCGCTTCCCCTTCGTCCTCTTCGCCCTCTTCGCCCTC
>CALMNP010000382.1 GCA_937868875.1 uncultured Bacillota bacterium
CCCGGGCTGGAGAAATAGTCTGCTGACGCGATTCCGGGAGGTTGGTATAGTGGGGCGTTTTCGGCCGGAAGAGCGACCGATGTCGAAAAGCGTTAGTCTGCTGATTTCGATCCTGGTGCGCTATCCGGAGGTTGGTTCGCTGCGCTATGACCCGCGCTCTCAGGAATTGCGGTTCACTTTTCTGTTGACCCGTATCTTGCCGGAGCGAGAGTATGAGGCCCTGCGCCGGCGCGTTCAGGAATCGCTGGAGGCGTTCAGTTTCCTGGACGGCCGCCCCATGCGCCAGTGCTACGTGGAGCGCACCTCTTTGGACGAATTGACCATGATTGAGATCCGGCGCGACGTGGACACGCTGACCCAAGAAGAGATCGCCCTGGTCATGGAGCTGATGCTCCAGGAGTTCCCCCATCAGTTGGTGGTGGACCCCGGGGCCTCGCTCTACGAGGACGAGCTGGCCATGCAGGAGGAGCTCATCGAGCAAATGCTGGAGGACCTGCGCGAGTCGCGGGGCGACAGACGGCTGGTGGCCTTCCGCGAAGAGGGCCGGGTGATGGTGTTCAACCAGTAGGACCAGGCCGGGGGCCACGGGCGTGGCCCCCTTTTTTGTTCGTATGGGCGGCCCTGCGGGGCGCATAGTAGGAGGAGCGGTTCAGAGGGGGATCAGCCTTGCGGTTTCTGTTCATCGGCGACATTGTGGCCAAGGCGGGCCGACAGGCCGTCTTTGAGTGGCTGCCCGAACTGAGGCGGCAGTATCGCCCGGATGTGGTGCTGGCCAACGGGGAGAACGCCGCGGGCGGCAGCGGGCTCACGCCCGACATCGCGGAGGAGTTCTTCCAGGCCGGCATCGCCGGCCTGACCCTGGGCAACCACGCCTGGGACAAGAAGGAGATCATTCCCTACATCGACGGGGAGAAGCGTCTCATCCGGCCGCTCAACTATCCCGGGCACGCGCCGGGGCTGGGCTGGACCATTCTGGAGGGACCCGGCGGGCAGAAGTTCGGCCTGGTCAACGTAATGGGGCGTGTCTTCGCCGGACCGCAACTCGACGACCCTTTTCGAGCGCTGGACGCGGCCCTGGAAGAGATACACCACGTGACTCCGGTGGTGGTGGTGGATGTCCACGGCGAGGCCACGTCGGAGAAGATCGCCATGGGCTGGTACCTGGACGGCCGCGCCTCGCTGGTGGTGGGCACGCATACCCACGTGCAGACGGCGGACGAAGTCGTCCTTCCCGGCGGCACCGCCTACATCACCGACCTGGGTATGACCGGGCCCTGGGACTCGGTCATCGGGGTGCGCAAGGAACTGGTGCTGGAGAAGTTCCTCACCCAGATGCCGGTTCGCTTTGAGTCGGCCAAGGGGCCGCGGATTCTCTGCGGCGTGGTAACCGACGTGGACCCGGAGACGGGAAGGGCCGTCTCCATCGAGCGGGTGCTGCGGCGCGAGCCCATTCCTCCCGTCGACGGGGAATAGACCCAGGCCGCACGGCCCAGTGGCGGCGCTGGCGAAAAATGGCGAATCCGCTGTAGCCCTCGTGACTTCAATAGCGACAGTCTGGCGCCGGTCGGGAGACCGGCGTCTTTGTTCGACGGGGTTTAGTCCGACGGGAAGAGATGGGAGCCGTCAAACGGTATGTCGCATTGGAGTGCGAACTTTGTCAGAAAAATGGGTTCAGTCGGTGTTGCACGGGCAGCAACCAAGCCTGTATGATAAAAGCACACAGCACAAGATTTGCCACCGGCAAAAGGAGGCTCCTCATGCCGTCCGTGGAGGTACTTAAGGTTTCATCCAAATCAAGTCCCAACGCAGTGGCCGGAGCTCTGGCGGGGGTTCTCAGAGAGCGTGGTGGCGCGGAGATTCAGGCAATAGGCGCGGGAGCATTGAATCAGGCCGTCAAGGCGGTAGCCATTGCACGAGGGTTTGTGGCGCCCAGTGGTGTAGACCTCATCTGCATCCCCGCTTTTACCGACATTCTGATCGACGGCGAGGAGAGGACGGCCATCAAGTTGATTGTTGAGCCTCGCTAGGCAGGATGAGCCCGCCCCTCGAACAAGGGGCGGGCCTTTTTGTTTCCAGAAACAAGCGCACTCCAGGGAGGAACTGCCCTGACCCGGCGAGAATTTCGGTCTGGCAAGGGAGGGTCAAGATTGAGCACAAACAGGACACTGTCGGATCGGGCCCGGGATCTGCATCACCGGGCCTTTGTCGTGGATACCCATGCAGACAGCATCATGGCCGTGCTGGCCGGAGAGCGGCGGTTGACGGAGCGCAGTGACCAGGGGCACGTGGACTTTCCCCGCCTGTCCGAAGGCGGTGTGAGCCTGCAGGTTCTGGCCTGCTACATTGAAGAGGAATACAAGCCGGAGAGGGCTCTGCCCCAGGCTCTGCGCATGATCGACGCCATCTACCGGGAGGTCGAGGCCAGCCAGGGAAAGGCAGCCATCGCCTTCACGGCTGCAGACGCGGAGCAAGCGGCGGCGGAGGGGCGCCGGGCGGTCATGATCTCGCTGGAGGGCGGCGAGCCCATCGGCACGGACCTGGCCATCGTGCGCACGCTCCACCGGCTGGGGGTCCGTCTTATCGGGCTCACCTGGAACCAGCGCAACGCCATCGCCGACGGCGCCGGCGAGGTGCGGACCCGCGGCGGCCTGACCACGTTCGGCGTCGAACTCATCAAGGAGATGAACCGGCTGGGCCTGGTGGTGGACGTCTCGCACCTCTCCGAGCCCGGGTTCTGGGATGTGCTGGAGGTCAGCACGCAGCCCATCATGGCCACCCACAGCAACGCCCGGGCCCTGTGCGACCACCCCCGCAACCTCACGGACGAGCAGATTCGCGCCCTGGCCAAGAACGGCGGCGTGATGGGCATGAACTTCTTCTCCGGTTTCCTTGACGTGGACAAGAGCAAGGCGACGCTGGAGCGCGTGCTGGACCACGTTGACCATATCGTGCAGTTGGTGGGGCCGGCTCACGTGGGCATCGGCGCCGACTTCGACGGTATCGGGTCCACGCCTGAGGGGCTGGAGGACGTGACGCGGTTGCCCTACCTGACCCAGGGTCTCCTGGACCGCGGTTACCGGGACGAAGACATCATGGCGATCCTGGGCGGCAACCACATGCGGGTGCTTCGCCGGGTCATCGGCAGCTAGCCGCTTTGAGATACTAGATACCTGGGCACAGAAGGAGGACGTTACGTAGGCATGGAGATTCGTGTTGTTCCCAAGTCGATTACCGAACTCGAGGCTGATGCTCTGATCGTCAACCTCTTCGATGGAGTCAGCAGCCCCAGCGGCGCCACCGGCGATGTGGACCGGGCCCTGGGCGGGGCCATCACCGACCTGATCCAATCGGGCGAAATCAAGGGCAAGCTGGGCGAGGTCACCGTAGTCCATACCCTGGGCCGCATCCCCGCCCGCCGCGTGCTGGTGGCCGGGCTGGGCAAGGCGGAGGCGTTCGACCTGGAGAAGGTTCGGGTCGTGTCCGCCGCCGCGGTGCGCAAGGCCCGGGACCTGGGGGCCGCCCATGTCGCCAGCATTGTTCATGGGGCCGGCATCGGCAAGCTGGACCACAAACAGGCCGCTGCCGCCGTGGTTGAGGGGACGCTCCTGGGCCTTTACACCTTCAAGGAGTATCAGAAGAGGGGCGAGGAGGACAAGGAAGTCCGGGAGTTCACCCTGGTCGAAATCGACGCTGGCAAGGCCCGGGCGATGGCCGATGCCGCCCGGGTGGGCCGCATCTTCGCCGAAGGGACCAACCTGGCCCGCGACCTGGGCAACGAGCCGCCGAATCAGCTGACCCCCTCCGCCCTGGCCGACCGGGCCGCGAAGGTGGCGGAGGAACTGGGCCTGGAGTGCGAAGTGCTGGACGCCGAGGCCATGGGCCGTCTGGGCATGGGCGCCCTGTTGGGCGTGGCCCAGGGCAGCGCCGAGCCGCCCAAGATGGCCGTCATCAAGTACCAGGGCCACCCGGGAGGCAAGGAGACTCTGGCCCTCGTGGGCAAGGGGATTACCTTTGACACCGGCGGCATCTCGCTCAAGCCCGGACAGGGCATGGAGGAGATGAAGTTCGACATGTGCGGCGCCGCCTCCGTGGTGGGCGCCATGCGCATCATCGGGCAGTTGAAGCCGAAGATCAACGTGCTTGGCGTCATCCCCACGGCGGAGAACATGCCCGGGGGCAAGGCACAGCGGCCTGGCGACATCGTCCGGGCCATGAACGGCAAGACCATCGAGATCGACAACACCGACGCGGAAGGCCGCCTGATCCTGGCCGATGCCATCTGCTACGCCAGGAAGCTCGGTGCCACGCGTATCGTGGACATTGCGACCCTGACCGGCGCCTGCGTCGTGGCCCTGGGCCACGTGGCCAGCGGCGTCGTCGCCAACAACGACGACCTGGCGGAGCAGGTGCTCGCCGCCGGCAAGGCCTCGGGTGAGAAGTTCTGGCGCCTTCCCGCCTACGACGAGTACAAGAAGCAGATCAAGAGCGACTACGCCGATCTCAAGAACACGGGCGGCCGCCCCGCCGGGGCCATCACCGCCGGCCTCTTCCTGGCAGAGTTTGCGGAGGAGACCCCCTGGGCCCACCTGGATATCGCCGGCACCGCCAACGAGCTGGCCGAGGTGGCGTGGCAGCCCAACAAGGGCGCCAGCGGCATTCCGGCCCGCACGCTGGCGCGCCTGGCCCTGTCCCTGGCGGAGAGGGTCTGATATGGACGAGGCCCGCGGCCGCGCCGACCTGCATTCCCATACCACGGCGTCGGACGGCTCCCTGACCCCTGAGGAGCTGGTGGCGGAAGCCCTGCGGGTCGGCCTGGCGGCCGTGGGCATCTGCGACCACGACACCGTCGACGCTGTGGGTCCGGCGCAGGCGGCAGCCGAAGGCACCGCCCTCCTGGTGGTGCCTGGTGTGGAGATCAACACCACCTACGACTCGCTGGAGGTTCATGTCCTCGGCTACTACTACCGGCCAGCCGACTTTGACCTGGCTGATCTGTTGGCGCGGCTGCGGGACGAGCGGCACAGCCGGGTCCGTCGCATGCTGCAGCGCCTGGAGCAAGCCGGCTACCCGCTGCGCCTGGAGCGCGTCCTGGAGCTGAGCGGGGAAGGGGCCATCGGCCGGCCCCACGTGGCCCGAGCGCTGGTGGAAGCGGGCTACGTAGCCTCAGAACGCGAGGCCTTCACGCACTTCCTGGTTCCCGGCAAGCCGGGCTATGTGGAGCGCTACAAGCTGTCCCCCCGCGAGGCGGTTCAGGCCGTGCTGGCTGCCGGCGGGGTGCCGGTGCTGGCCCATCCCGGTCTGGTGGGACGGGACGAACTGATCCCCGACCTGGCGGACGCCGGGCTGGTGGGACTGGAGGTCTATCACACGGACCACACCCCGGAACAGGCCCGCCACTACCTGACGCTGGCCCAGCGCCACGGCCTGCTGGTGACGGGCGGGAGCGACTTTCACGGGCCGGGGCACGGCCACCAGTCGCGCCTGGGCCAGGTGACGGTGCCTGTGGAGACCGTGGCCCGCCTGCAGGAAGCAGCCGGTCGCCGGTAAGGTAAAAGGACAGGTCCTGGTCTAACGACCCGTCCCATCAGGGCCGCAGAGGTGGAATATCCCCCCAGCGCCGCCGATATACTAGCACTGCGGCGATTAGGGGGTGGGTCCGTGTCCGAAACCGCTGATGTCGCGGTGTTGCAGCAGAGGGTCAAGGCTCTGGAGGAAAAGGTGCAGGCCCTTCGAGGCAGCCGGCGTGTGCTGATGAGCCTCATTGCCGTGCAGGAGCGCGCCGCACGGGTCCGCATCACGCAACTGGAGCAGGAGAACAAGCGTCTGCAGCAGCGCAACCAGCGTTTTGCCCAGGCGATGCTGGAAAAAAACGCCCGTCTCCTCCGACTACAGGAAGAGCACGGGCAGTCCTGGTCCGAAACGGTGCCGAACCTGACGGCAGCGGATGCGAGGCAGCTGGGGCCTTCCTGATGTGGTGCTTCCAGCGCCGGCCTCGGAGAGGTGACGCCCCTTAGAGCGGCGTCGCCTCGTCCTCGCCTTAAAGCGGCGTCGGCTCGTCCTCGCGCAGGGACCAGGCGTTTTCCCACCAGCCGATGATCGGGTCATCAAAGATGGGAGTATCGTCCTGCTCACTGTCGGCTCCGGCCTGTAACCGGGGCGCTGCAGCGTCCGCCGCGTCCGCATCCATCGCCAGG
>CALMNP010000383.1 GCA_937868875.1 uncultured Bacillota bacterium
GGAAACGCACCGGTCGGCCCAGCACCTTGATCAGCCGGCCGTCCCGGTGTAAGTCATTCAGGTCCTGGCTGGTGTTGCTGCGGTGGATGGTGAGCGCCGTGGCCGCCTCCGCGGCATCCGTTCCAAGAGGCACGTGTCGTGGTCTTCCGTCTCCGGCAGCGGGCCCCGTCAGCAGAAGCTGCTCGGTGCGCCCCTTGACGTAGGCATACACTCGTTCCTTCCTAGTCACGACTCCCACCTCCTGGCCGTGCAGGCGGGATTCGACGTGGCCATCGCTCTTTCCTCTGGAATCCCTGCCTAACGTGGTTCCCAGGCGCCCGCCACGGTGGTGCCAGCCTGTCAAAACACTGCTTGGCACGGGTCTTGCTAGTTAAGAACTGAAGAGACTCGACGATGCACTGAAGGAGACGGAACGATTGATCGGTGTAGTCATCACGTCCCACGGAAACCTGGCACGAGAACTCTACAATTCTGCGCGTTTGATCGTCGGTGATCAACCGCAGGTAGAGACCGTAGCCCTACAGGAGGCGGAGACCCCTGCATCCCTCATCCAGCGGCTAAACCAGGCGGTCGAGGCCGTTGATCGGGGGCAAGGAGCGCTAGTTCTGGCTGACCTCTTGGGAGGCACTCCGGCCAATGCCAGCCTCCGTCTGGTAGGGAATCCTCGCGTAGCCTGCCTGACGGGCGCCAACCTAGCCATGGTTCTTGAGGCGCTGACCGAACGGGATCGTGGCATGGACCTGGGCACGCTGGCGGAGCGCTGCGCTGAGGCGGGCCAACGGGGCATCCGCGATTTGGGCCAGGTCGCTGATCAGGCGGCGAACTCCCGCTGAGACTTCAGGGATGGCCGATGCCCCACGTAGAGGAGGGAACCTGAATATGGTAGTGCTCACCCGAGTCGACGATCGCCTGATCCACGGTCAGGTTGCGTTCACGTGGACCCGATATTCTGGAGCCACGTGCATCGTAGTTTGCGACGACGAGGTCGCCGCGGATGATCTGCAGCGCCTGGCTCTAGAACTTGCAACGCCATCAGGAGTCAAGCTGTCGGCGCTGAACGTGGCTGAGGCTCGCACCGCCCTTGGGCAGGGCTTTGCCAAGGACAAGGTGCTGTTGCTGGTTCGGGCGCCGCAGACTGTTCTCGCACTGGTCGACTTTGTCCCTGACATCAAGTCCGTGAACGTTGGAGGCATGCGCCACGCTGCCGGCAAGCGACTAATCTCCAAGGCCGTTGCGGTGGACGACGCAGACGTCGCATGTTTCAGAGAACTGGCCGGGCGCGGCGTTGAACTGGAGGTGAGACAACTCCCCACGGAATCCAAGGTCCCCCTCTTCTCTCTCATCAAGTAGAGGCACAGGAAAGGAGTTCGAAAAAGACCATGTTCGTAAAGGCTCTGGTCATCGGCCTGATCGCTGGCTTCGGCATCCTGGACGGCCGCATCTTCGGTGAGAGCATGATCGGACGTCCGATCGTGCTCGGCCCCATGGTCGGCCTGGCCCTGGGCGACGTCCAAACCGGAATCATCGTAGGCGGCACGCTGGAACTGATCTGGATGGGAATCATGGGCATTGGCGCCGCCACTCCACCAGACGTGGCCACGGGAGGCGTCCTGGGTACGGCCTTTGCCATTCTCACCGGCAAAGGCCCCGAGGTGGCTCTGGCCCTGGCGGTGCCGGTCGCCGTACTCGCTCAGTCACTGGGTGTCCTGGTGCGCATCGTTAACGCCGGTTTCCTCCACAGTGCTGACCGCTACGCCGAAGAGGGCGACGTCGCCGGTGTCGCCCGCATGCACCTGCTCCCGATCGCCCTGTTTTTCCTGAGCACCGCCCTGCCATCGTTCCTCGCCGTATACTTCGGCGTCGATGCGGTCAAGGCGATTGTAGCGGCGGTCCCGGAGATAGTGTTAAAGGGCCTGAAGGTCGCCGGCGGACTGTTGCCCGCGCTGGGCTTCGCCATGCTCCTTCAGATCATGTCGGCCAGCTACCTGCTGCCGTTCTTCTTTGTCGGCTTTGTGCTGGCCGTCTTCCTCAAGGTCAACATCATCGCTGCTGCGGTGCTGGGGCTGATGGCGGCCATCGTTTACACGCAGCTCAAGACTCCCAAGGAGGGATAGCCGTGACGACAGCGGTGGGAAATGCACCGACACTGGAACCAAAGGTGACCCAGGCGGATCTGCGGAAGGTCTTCTGGCGCTCATTCTTCCTACAGTGTTCCTTCAACTACGAACGAATGCAGTCTATGGGGTTCGCGTGGGCCATGATGCCGGTTCTCACCAAGCTCTACAAGACCAAGGCACAGCTTAGCGCTGCACTCAAGCGGCATCTTGAGTTCTTCAACACGACACCGGCGGTCTCCACTTTCATCCTGGGCATCTCGGCATCCATGGAGGAGAACAACGCACGACTCGGCGACGAGGGGCGGCCATCCAGCATTACGGCGGTAAAGGCAGCTACGATGGGCCCGCTGGCCGGCATCGGCGACGCCTTCTTCTGGGGAACCTTCCGCGTCATCGCGGCAGGGATCGGCGCCGCCATGGCGGTTAAGGGCAACCTGCTGGGCGTCGTCCTATACGTCCTTCTGTTCAATGTGCCGCACCTGGTCGTGCGCTACTACGGGACGTTCCTTGGCTACCGCTTCGGCATCAGGTTCCTCCAGGAGGTCCGCTCCTCGCAGGTCCTGCAACGCATCACGGAGGGGGCCTCAATCCTGGGCATGCTTGTCCTCGGCGTAATGGTCGGAACCATGGTAGCCTTCAGCACACCCATTGCCTTCTCCGTCGGGGGCGCCGTGGTTAAGGTACAGGAGATCCTGGATCAGATTCTACCCTCCGCATTGCCGCTCGGGCTGACGTTCCTACTCTACTACCTGATGGCCAAACGGGGAAGCAAGCCCGCCGCGATTCTCCTGGGTCTGCTCCTCTTCGGCGTGGTCGGCACGTGGCTCAAGATTGTCGGGTAAACCGGGAAGGTCGTTGATCCCATGACCAGGACCATGTCCATGCGCGACGCGATCACTGAGCAACCGACTGTACTCCGTGCCGTTCTCGAGGCGGGACCGGAGGTCATGCAACGCGTCATCCATTCTGTGGGTCCCGAGGCGCAGCGCCTCTACCTGATAGGATCAGGCACCTCCTACAACGCCGCCGTGGCGGTGATGGGCCTCATCAGGGCCTGGACGGACCTCGATGTAACGGTGGTCGCGCCCCACGAGTTCCTGCATTATGAGCCCCAGACCCGGTTAGGCAAGGGCACGCTGGCGGTGGGCATCTCCCAGTCGGGGCGAAGCACGGGCACTCTCGACAGCTTGAAGCACGCCCGCGATCTGGGGGCGGTGACGATCGCCGTCACGGCCGAAGCAGACAGCCCGATCACCGCGGTAGCTGGGGTCACTATTCCCACCTCCACCGGCCCGGAACCGGTGGGTCCGAAGACCAAGGGATACACTTCTACTGTCGCAACGCTCCTGTGGCTGGTGGCCGGCCTGGCGGAGGCAAAGGGTTACGCCAGCGGTCACCCGGCCGACGAAGTGAGGTCGGCACTCAAAGCTGCCCCCGGCGTTATGGAAGAGACGCTGACACGATGCGCGTCGGTGATGGCCGACATCATCGCCACCTTCGCCGCCGTCCCCTCCCTGTCCGTCGTGAGCTATGGCCCCAACCTCGCCACCGCACTCGAGGGTGGCCTCAAAATCCTGGAGACGGTTCGCGTCCCGGTGGGGATCTTCGAGGCTGAGGAGTACATGCATGGTCCCTACCACTGCCTGGAGCCGGAAACGCACGCGGTCTTCATCGTCCCCAGCGGCCCCGGGCAGGCCCGAGCAATGGACCTGATTCGTTTCGTCCAGACCCTCACCACCAGGACGCTCGTCCTGACGGATGAGGCGAACGAGGGTGCGAGGAGCCTGTCCGGTCACGTCATCATGCTACCGGGAGGGCTCGCGGAAGGTTACACCCCTCTCTCCTACATCGTCCCGCTTCAGTTGCTGGCCAACGATCTGACCATTGCCAGAGGAAGGCGCCCAGAGACTTCCCGCCACCCCCAATTCCACGCCACCCTCGGCAGCAAGCTCTAATCCCCACACGCCAGAGTTATCCCAAGGAGAACTGGACCATGCGAATGGGCCGGCAGGGCACACCTGCCGGCCCTCTGTCGCGCTCCCGAAAGGTCGCCCGGGGTTGACGGCGCTACTATACCAACGCCGGCACCAGGGCGGCGGCGCCGATGGCCCCGGACTCATCGCCCAGCCCCGCCGCCATGACCTCCACGTGTTCCCGAATGCCCGGCATAAGCCGCTCCCGGACGGTGCGCCGGGCGGGCTCCAGCAGCAGGTCGCCGGCCAGGGAGACGCCGCCGCCCACGATCACCGCCTCGGGACCCATCAGGTTGTAGTAGGTGGCGATGCCGAGACCCAGGTCGGCGCCGATCTCGTCCCATAGTTGCAGGGACAGGGCGTCGCCCTGGCGGGCGGCTTCGGCCAGAGCCCGGGCACCGACCTCCCCCTGCGGCAGGGCGCGCAGGGAACTGGAACCGCCGTCCCGGCCGGCCGCCAGGGCCTCCCGGATGCGGCGGCGAATGGCCGGGCCGGAGGCCAGGCTCTCCAGGCAGCCGGTGGCCCCGCAGGAGCAAGGCCAGGGACTCTCGGGTTGAACCGGCATGTGGCCGAACTCCCCGGCCGTGGACCGCTGCCACGCCCCTTTGGCAGGCGCCGATCGTTCTGGTATAGTGGTCTTGTCCCGGCCAACCG
>CALMNP010000384.1 GCA_937868875.1 uncultured Bacillota bacterium
CCGTGTCCTCTTCCCGCAGCTTCAGGGGATTCTCAGCCTGGCCCTTGCCATTGCCTTTTCCATTGCCGTTGTTGGTCTTGTCCTTATGGGCGCCGTTGCGCTGCCCCTGGGTAAAACCCTGGCCATGTTCCAGGCCGATCTCCGAGGGGCCCTTGCCCTGCTCTTTCTCCTGCCAGTAGGTCTCCAGACGGCGGACCTTGCGGCCCAGGCCGTCGTACTCAAAGCGCACGTTCGTGCCGTCTTCGTACGTCACACGGTTCATCTTGCCGGCGGGGCTATACTCGTATTGCACGGTACCGGTCTCATCGGTCTTGCTGGTCAGGTTGCCGGCCTCGTCATAGCTGTAGGTACGGCCGCCGGCGGACAGTATGCGGTTGGCTTCGTCGTAGCTGTACGTGGTGGTCTCGCCGTCGGCGCTCATGCTGAGGCGGTTGCCGACCGCGTCGTAGGAATATTCCACTTCGGCCACAGGATCTAGAAGGTAGTCCGGGGCCTCCAGATAGGTGCGGTAGCCGAGGTCGGCCACGGCGCCTTCCTGCAGGGGATCGAGCTTGGCATCCCTTCCGTGGGGCTGGTCCGACTTGCCGTGGACGCCGTCCTTACCCCCGTTCCCGTTGCTCCCGCCGGAGTTCCCATTTCCGTCCCCGTTTCCGCCAGAGCCGCCATTGCCGTTGCCGCCAGACCCGCCGTTCCCAGGCTTGTCCTGCCCTGGAGGGGTGGCATTGCCGTTTCCCTGGCCCTTGCCGGCCAGGAGCTTTAGGGCAATGCTCATGGAGAGGCGCGTGGAGAATTCCCCTGGGCCCATGGCCAGGCTCATGGCCCAATCGCTAAAGGTCGAGACCTTCTTGCCATTGCCCTGTCCACCGCCCTGGCCGGGTGTGGACCCGCCGCCCGGCTGCGTACTGCCGCCAGACTGGGTGCCGTCCGTGGGCGTGATGCTCCCATCAGGGCTCACCATCGGATCGCTGGGCCGGACGGCCTTGCTGGCCACGTAGTACTGATTGCGGATGGCCTCAATCTTGTCCTTCGGGTACGTGGCGCGCACCAGGCGGTCTAGCTCGTCGTAGGTGAACGTGCTGTTGGCGCCGTCCTCTTCGGTGGCGGAGACTACATTGCCGTCAGGGTCATGCTCATAGGAAAACGATGATACAATGCCCGCTGCTCCGCGGTTGGTGACGGCCGCCAGACGGGAGGCGTCATCGTAGAGGTACTGCACGGAGCCGCCGTTGGGATAGCGGACAGATGCCAACTGTCCTGCAGCGTTGAAGTCATAGGCTGTGCGGTTTCCGTCGGGGTCTGTCAGGCCTACCAGCCGGTTGGCCGCATCATGCTCGTAGGAGATCGTCCTGCCCTCGGTATCCGTGAGGCTGGTGCGGTTGCCGGCCCTGTCATAGGTAAGGCTGAGGGTCTTGGCCACAGGCGTGCTCGCCTGGACGGTGCTGGCCACCTGAAGTACTCGGCCGACGGGATCGAGCTTGTATTGCTCTTCCGCAGCGGGAGAGGACATGCCGGTCACACGCCCCAGGGCATCGTACTCCCAGTTGACTGTGGACCCGTCATCGTAACGGGCGGACAACAGCTCGTTGCGCGGCCCGTAGTCAAAGCTCGTCGTCTGGCCCAGCGCGTCGACGCGCTGGGTCAGGTTGCCTGAGAGGTCATAGGCATATTGCTCCCGGTTGCCCAGCGGGTCGACCGCCTCCACCAGCCGGCCGAGCAGGTCGTAGCTGCGCGTTGTGGCGTGACCGTTGGCGTCCGTGATGGCCACCACATCGCCTGAGGCGTCGTAATCGTAGCTGGTCTTGCCGCCCATCGCATCTTCGACGGCCACCAGTTGTGAGGCCTCGTCATAGGTGTAGTGAGTGGTGAAACCGCGAGGATTGGTCACGCTCACCAGGTTGCCGGCTTCGTCGTATGCGTAACGGGTCTCGTTGCCGAGGCCGTCCCGGCGTGCCACCAGTCGGCCGAGGTTGTCGTAAGCCGCATGGTTGCTCCGCCCAACGGGATCCGTTTGCTGGATCAGCCGGCCCAGTTCGTCATACTTGAAGGTCCAGTTCTTGCCCAGGGGGTCCGTCACCCGGGTGACACGCCCATCAGGATCGTAGGCATAGCGGGTCACGCCCCCGGTCGGGCCGGTGGTTGTCACCAGATTCCCCAGGGCGTCGATTCCCTAAGTCGCTGTCAAGCCCTTTCGAATCAGTCTGAAGCCTTGTCACATAAGGTCTT
>CALMNP010000385.1 GCA_937868875.1 uncultured Bacillota bacterium
GGAGGTCGGGGGAGCCTCTGTTCTGGAGGACTTCTGGGGGAGCCTCAAGGTCGAGACCTGCTCTGCGCCGGAGGATTTTGCCCGCGAGGTAGGTCCCCTGCTGCCGGAATCGCCGGCCTGGATTCTGCTGCCTGCGGCGGCCGGTTGGATTCTGGCGGCCGGCACGGCGGACCGCGCTGTGACCCTGGATCTCCCCGGCGCCAAGGGGGAGCCCCGACCGGGACCGGAAGCCCTGCGGTTCCTGTGGGAGGCTGTGAGCCCTGAGGGCGGCTCCGCCGGCCGGGCACTCGCCGCCTACTGGGAGGATGCCTCTATCCCCAAGCGGGGCCACGACCTCAAGGTGTTGGCCCTGAGCCTCCTGCGCTGCGGGCTCAGGCCGGAGGGGCTCACCTTTGATACGGCCCTGGCGGGCTACCTGCTGGACGCCAACCGCGCCCAGTACCGGGTCCCGCAACTGGCCTCGGAGTACGGCCTGGCCCCGCTGCTTGCCCCGGAGGAATCGCCGGGTCCCGACCACTTTGCCGCCGCCCAGGCGGCTCTGTCCTCCCGTCTGGTGGAGCCCATGGGGGCGGCCCTGGCGAACTCGGACCTGACGGACCTCATGAACAACCTGGAGATGCCCCTGACGTCGGTGCTGGCTGACATGGAGCAGGTCGGCATCATGGTGGACCGGGGCGGGCTGGCGGAGATGGGCGAGGAGCTGGAGAAGCGCATCGCCGAGCTGAACCAGGTCATCTGGGACCTGGCCGGAGAGTCCTTCAACATCAATTCCACGCGCCAGCTGGGCGAGGTCCTGTTCGAGCGCCTGGGCCTGCCGGTGCTGAAAAAGACCAAGACCGGATACAGTACCGACGCGGAGGTCCTGGAACAGTTGGAGGACAAGCACCCCGTCGTCGGCAAGCTCCTGGAGTACCGCACCCTGGTGAAACTGAAAGGCACGTACGTGGATGGCCTGTCCGGCCTCATCGACCGGGAAACGGGGCGCGTCCACACCACCTTCAACCAGACCGTGGCGGCAACGGGCCGTCTCTCCAGCACCGACCCCAATCTGCAGAACATCCCCATCCGCCTGGAGGAGGGGAGGAGGCTGCGCAAGGTCTTCGTGGCTGCGCCGGGAACCGTGCTCTTCGCCGCCGACTACTCCCAGATCGAGCTGCGCATCCTGGCCCACATCGCCGGCGACGAGGCCCTGCTGGACGCCTTCCGGAAGGACCAGGACATCCACACGCGGACCGCCTCCGAGGTCTTCGGCGTTCCCATGGACCTGGTGACGCGCGAGATGCGCAGTTCCGCCAAGGCCGTGAACTTCGGAATCGCCTATGGGCAGACGGACTTTGGCCTGGCGCGCTCCCTCGGCATCCCCCGGGCTGAGGCCAAGGCCTACATCGAGGGCTACTTCACCCGTTACCCGGGCGTCAAGCGCTATATGGAGCGGGTGGTGGAGCAAGCCAGGGAGGACGGCTACGTTGCCACCCTGCTGGGCCGGCGCCGCCCCCTGCCCGACATCAACAGCCGCAACCGCAACATCCGTCAGTACGCGGAGCGCACCGCCATCAACACGCCCATTCAGGGCACGGCCGCCGACATCATCAAGTTGGCCATGGTGGAGGTTCACCGCGCCCTGCGCGCGGCCCGGCTGAAGACGCGGCTTCTGCTCCAGGTACACGACGAACTGGTGCTGGAGGTGCCGCACGGGGAGCTGGAGCAGGTGCACCAGTTGGTGGTCTCGCACATGGAAGGGGCTATGAAGCTCAACGTGCCGCTCCGCGCCGAACCCAAGCAGGGACCCAACTGGTACGACATGAAGAGCGTCCGGGCCTGAAGGGCGCCGCCCGAGGCCACCCCCTGTCGGGCCCCCGCTGTCTCCATCGGAGGTGCGACTGTGCCCGAACTGCCTGAAGTAGAAACGGTGCGTCGCTCCTTGGAAGGCCTGGTGGGCCGCCGGGTGGTGCGGGCCGAGGTCCGTTCCCCCGTACTGGTGCGCTACCCGGCCCTGGCCGAGTTCCTGACCCGCGTCAGCGGCAGGACCTTCACCGCCCTGGACCGGCGGGCCAAGTACCTGCTGCTGAAGCTGGACAGCGGCGACGACCTTATGGTTCATCTGAAGATGACCGGACGGCTGCTGCAACAGGCTCCGCTGGACCCGGTGGAGCCGCACACCCACATCATCCTTCACCTGGACGACGGCAGCGAACTGCGCTTTGCGGACACCCGCAAGTTCGGAGGCTTCTACCTCATCGGCCAGGACCGGGAGGGAGCGCCGCCCGGCTTCCGGCGGCTGGGGCCCGAGCCGCTGTCGGAGGAGTTCACACCGGCCTACCTGCGGCAGGTCCTGGGCAAGCGCAAAGGGCGCATCAAGTCCCTGCTGCTGAACCAGGACATCATCGCCGGCCTGGGGAACATCTACGCCGACGAGGCCCTCTTCCGCGCCCGCATCCATCCCGGCCGTGAGGCCGCGTCCCTGACACCGGCCGAGATTCACCACATGCACGAGGTGGTGAACCAGGTCATCCTGGAGTCGTTGGCCCTGGGCGGCACCAGCTTCTCCAGCTATGTGGATGGGAAGGGAAACAAGGGCCACAACGTCGAAAACCTGAGAGTCTACGGGCGCGAGGGGCAGCCCTGTGTGGAATGCGGCGATCCCATCGCCCGTATCGTCATCGGCGGCCGCAGCGCCCACTTCTGCCCCCGGTGTCAGCCGGGGCGGACCAGCCGCCGCCGCAATCGGGCGGTGGGCAGCGCCGCCAAGTCCAAACGCGCCCAACGGAGGGACGAGTAGCTTGCATTCATTCGCCTTTGAATTCGAGAACGAAACCGACCTTCGGGAGACGGCCAAGAAGCTTATGGACGACCTGGACGTCACCGGTGAGATCAACATCAAGCCGCTGGGAGAAGGCCGCTGGCGCATGGAGGTCAATTCCGAGCGGGAGCTGCGTGAGTCTACCCTGGAGAAGCTGAAGGGCTACCGCCGCGACGGCGGTTCCAAGGAAGCGCGCAAGGGGGGGCAGGAAGCCGCAGCCTCGGCCGAGGAGGCGGGCCTGGCGGACGAGGAGTAGCCGCCGCAGGGTCTAGTCCCATTCCCTCAGGAATAGTCCTGTAGTGGACGACCTGGAGGGAGGGGAGGCCCGTGCGCCTATTACTCGCGCTCGTCGCGATGTTCTTGTGGCTCGCGGCTCTGCTGGCGCCGCTCTACGAGGTCCAGTCCCACCTTGCCTGGCCTGGCCGCGTCGCCCTGGCGGCGCCGGACCAGGGACTCGCAGGCCCTCTGCCGGAGCCCCTGGATGGCCGGACGACCGAGCCTGACCAACCGCCCTTCCGCGAGGGCCTTCTGCAGATGCCGGCGACCTTCATTCCTCTTATCCCCGGCGGGGACAACCCGGTGACGCAGCTTATCTATCGCGGCTTAGCTCAATTGGGCCCGGACGGGTCGCCGCGCCCCGACCTGGCCCAGGGCTGGCAGGCCCTTGGTGGAACGGAATGGATCGTTCGCCTGAAGAGCGGCCTCACCTGGCAGGACGGTCAGCCGGTCACGGCGGAGGACGTCGCCTTCACGCTGCAGTCGGCGGCCCACCCGTCTCTGCGCGATTGGCCGGGGCCCGAGGCCCTGACGGTCCGCCGCCGCGCCCTGCTCTGGGCCTCACGGCAGGTGGAGGTGCTGGACCCCCTCACGGTTCGCATCACCCTGGACCGTCCCGATGGCTCCATTCCCTACGACCTGGCGCTGCCGCTGGTGCCGGCTCACCTGCTGCGGACGGCGCCGGACCCCAGGAGTTGGCCGGACAGCGCCCTGGCCCGGACGCCGGTTGGAACGGGAGCCTACCGCTGGGTGGGGGGTGGCCGCGAAGGGATTACCCTGGAGGCCTGGCCGCGTCAGGGCAGATGGCCGCGGCTGAGCGGCTTCCGCTTCCTGCCGGTGGCCGGAGAGTCCGCCGGATTACAGGCCCTGCGCGAGGGCAAACTGGATGGAGTCGTCCTGGATGCTGAGCCGCGGCTGGAGGCTGCCTCGGAGAGGTCGGACCCGGGGCTGGTCGATCAGTCCTGGCCCTCTCCCACCCTCCTGCTGCTGACCTGGTCTGGCGGCGGCGACCCTGCATTGCGCCGCGCCCTGGCTCCAGCGCTGACGGGGGCCAGCCTGTGGCCGCCCTATCCGGGGGCGGACGTCGGCGCAGGGGCGGGGGGCG
Source organism: uncultured Bacillota bacterium (assembly GCA_937868875.1). Taxonomy (GTDB): domain Bacteria; phylum Bacillota; class Sulfobacillia; order JAMDAP01; family JAMDAP01; genus JAMDAP01. The sequence goes on from CALMNP010000385.1 coordinate 4,182, forward strand.
GCGCGTCTGCACCTGATGCCGGCTCACCCGCCCCGAACACGGCGGCGGAGACCTGGCCCCGGAGCGTTCGTCTGGCGGAAGCCGGCCAAGCCCTGAACCGGCTGGGCTGGATGCTGGGGTCGGACGGGCTTCGCCATCGTGGCGACGCCGTTCTCTCGGTGACCCTCACCTACGGAGGCCGGACGGATGGGGCACACGCCGCCCTGCTGGTCAGCGCCGATGCGGTTGCCCGGCAACTAAGGGCTCTGGGTGCCGCCACCTCCGTGGTGGCTGTAGACGCTGGGGCTAGCCTTGCCGGAGCGGTTCCAGCCGATAGGCCTGAACCTGCTCGTACGGCCCCCGCCGGCGGCCAGCCGGAAGGTGCCTTGCAGGCTCGGCTGCTGCTCTGGCAGGCGGGGGGCGACCCTGACCTGGTGAACCTGCTGGACCAGGTGCCGGGGGGAGTGCCGGACCACCTGCGGAGCATGGCCCTGGCGGCGCGAGGCGAAACCGCCA
>CALMNP010000386.1 GCA_937868875.1 uncultured Bacillota bacterium
CCGGAGGAGCGCGGCTGGTCGTAGACGATGTGGGTGTTGCCCAGCACGGTGATGTTGCCGGTGGCGACGATGGCGGCCTGGCCGCTGAAGACGTGGGTGGTGTTGCCGGTGATGGTGACGTCGCCGTCCACCAGCAGAATGCCGGTGAATGTCAGGTTGCCCGTCAGGGTCACGTTGCCGTGCACCACCACGGTGCCGGTGAGGCCCAGGTTGCCGTTGAAGGTCTGATCGCCGCTGTAGACGCGGGTCGCCCCCTGGCTGATCCCCTGGGTGCTCAGGGCGGGCAGGGGGATCGCCGCCACATGGTTGGTTACCTGACCGGCGTGGTTGTTGCCGGTCAGGGTGGTTGACCCGGCCGCCTCCACGTCACCCATGTGGTTGTTGCCGGTCAGCCCGATGTCTGCGTTGCCGTGGGTGCCCCCATTGACGATGTTGTTGCCGTTCAGGTGCATCGGCTCTGTCTCGGACCCTGAGAACAGGGCGTAGTCAAAGGGGCGGGGAGGGCCGCTCCGGGCAGCGGCGCCCGCGACCACTGGCACCTCGGTCACACCCAGAACCCGCATGAAGTAGGTTTCGGTCGGTCGGCTGGCCTTGACCTGAATCTGGTCCGGCCGGTTCTGGTAGTTCGTTGTAATGGTGAAGGCCGCCGGGTCCAGGCCATTGGCCAGGATCAGGTCCTGCGCACGGGCTGCCGCGCCCGCCAGGTTATAGGGCAGGGCGGAGGCGCCGGCCAGGGCTGCGGCGTCGGCAACGTTCTGCAGCCTGTGCTGTTCGTTGTAGTAGTGGCCGGCATCCAGGGCGAGCCCGGTAAAGCCGATCAGGGCTACCATGACCAGGGCGAGGAGCACCGCGCTCTGACCCTGCTCTTCCGCCAGGCCGGGGAAGTTTCGCCTGAGCAAAGGACCACCTCCTGCTTCAGGCTCTGTGTCTACGCTGATTGTAAACGTAGCTGGAAGGCCCGTCCACCAGCGGACAAGAAAGATAGGACCAGGGTCCTATCGATTTAGGGCCGTGGTCCTATTCCGGATTGGGAATAACCCTGCTCAGACCCGTTTTTCGGGCCTCAGGGCATACTTTCAGCCCCTGTATCCAGGCCCGTGGCCGACTGGAGGGCCCGCACCTCCTCGGGTCGAAGCGGCCGGGCCTCACCCGGATGCAGTGACGGATCCAGGTCCAGGGGGCCCATCCGCAGGCGCTTCAGATGTACCACCCGCTTGCCCACCGCCTCGAACATGCGCTTGACCTGGTGAAACTTGCCTTCCTGGATGATCACCTCGGCCTCGGACTCCGGCCCTGTACGGAGGGGAAGCAGGCGGGCGGGGAGGGTACGGGAGCCGTCCTCCAGGACGATGCCGGCGGCGAAGGCTTCGGTGTCGGCCGGGGTAAGAACCCCCTCCACCCTGGCCAGGTAGGTCTTGTCCACGTGCTTCTTGGGCGCCAGCAGGCGGTGGGCCATCTCGCCGTCGTCCGTAAGGAGCAGCAGCCCCTCCGTATCGCGGTCCAGCCGGCCCACAGGGAACAGCCCCGGCCGGCGCAGGTCCTCAGGCAGTATGTCCACGACAGTGCGGTCCCGACGGTCCTCCGTGGCGGAGACCACCCCTGCCGGCTTGTTCAGCATGACGTAGTAATGGCGCTCATAGCTCAGCGGCCGGCCATGGACCTCGATCCGGCTCTGCCCCGGATGAACGTGGAGCCCCGGGTCCGTCGCCGGAAGGCTATTGACGGAGACAGCTCCGCTCTTGACCAGGGCACGGACTTCCTTACGGGTGCCCAGCCCCAGGTGAGCCAGAATCTTGTCCAAACGCTCTCCGGCCATGGTCGACCTCCCTGTGGAACAGATCTGGTTTCTAGCCTTCCCTTTCGGCAGGGGCCCGCCAACCGCCTGCTCCCTGCACGTTTCGGAAATTGTCACATGCCTTTCAGGCTTGTTTCAGGTTCCTACCGCAGAGTATGGAACATGAAAGGAGTTGAATCGCATGGCAAAGAGCACGAATGCCGCCATGGCCAAGCTGGCGCTGGGCATCGCCGGCGTGGCGGCCCTGGCCGGTGTTACCGGGCGGCTGGCCGCCGCCAACCCGCCGCCGCCGGTTACGGGTGGTGCGGATGCCCAGCAGGAGGCCCAGACGCTCGGGCAGGACGCCGCAGCCCTGCAGCGGTCCCTGGACCAGGGGCAGCGATTGGGCGGTGCCGGCGATGACCACTTTTTCTTCCGCGACGACGAGGGGGAAGGCGACCACGAGCGGGAAGGCGACCACGAATGGGAAGGCGACGAGGAGGGGGAGGACGATGACCGACAGGGCTTCGTCCTGGTCCCGCCGCAGCCGCCTGCCGGCAGTCCGCATCAGACCCTGCAGGGCGGCAGTCAACTGCAAGCCACCCAGGCCGCGAGCCAACTTCAGGCGCCCCAGTCGGGGACCCCGTCCCAGCCTGTGGTGCCGCGCCGGACGCGCACCCGCCGCTCCTGAGGCGAGCCTGACAGCGTCCCCCGAGATCGAGGGTACCCGGTGCTTTCGGGCCATGAACACCCTGGTGGAAATCACCGGGGCGGAGGTGGACCTGGAGCCCTGGTTCCGCCGTGTGGAGGCCGTCCTGACGCGGTTCGACCCGACGAGCCCCCTGTCCCAACTGAACCGCGCAGGAGGGTCCTGGGTGCTGGTTCCGCCCCTCTTGTATAGGGCCGTAGCCGCGGCCCTGGAGGCCGCCCGGGAGACGGGCGGGGCCTATGACCCCACCGTCCTGGAGGCGCTGGAGGCCGCCGGCTACAGCCGCAGCTTTGAACTGGGTCCCCAGGCCCAGGGCCTGGCTCGCCCGGCAGGGCGGTGGTTCGCGATCACCCTGGAACCCAGGCTGGGGGCCATCCAACTGCCCCCCGGCGTCCGATTGGACCTGGGCGGCATCGGCAAGGGTCTGGCCGTAGATGGCGCCGCCTGGCGGGCGACCCGGGAAGCGGCGCGGCAGGGGCGGCGTCCCTCCTACGTCATCAACGCGGGAGGTGACCTGGCGGTACAGACGGCTGCGGGCGAACCTCCGGTCCAGGTGGACATCGATGATCCGTTCCACCCCGACCGGGGCCTCGCCTCCCTGCGGCTGAGACGGGGGGCGGTGGCCACCTCCAGCACCCTCGGGCGCCGGTGGGGAGAGGGGCTGCACCACATCATCGACCCGAGGACCGGCCGCCCGGCCGACTCGGGCATCATAGCGGCGACGGTTGTCGCCGGCCGGGTCTCCCAGGCGGAGACCCTGGCCAAGGCTTGCATCGTAATGGGGGACGAAAGAGGGATGAGACTCCTGAAGTCGAAAGGTTGCCAGGGCCTCCTGGTGACCGGGGACGGGAGCGTTCTCTTCACCCCGGGTTTGGAGGACTACCTGCATGCAGCAGTCTAGACGAAGGAACAAAATGGCGTTTCCCTGGGCGGGCCTGCTGGCTCTGGCCGCCGCCGGGGCCCTGGCCGTGTGGCTTCTGAGCCCCTCGGCGCCGCCCCTGGAGCTGCTGCAGACCTGGTACCTGAGCCGGGCAGCGGGCTTGGTGGCCCTGGCTCTGCTCTGGCTCTCGGTGATCCTCGGGCTGATGCAGTCGGCCGGTCTGCTGAGCGGTCTCACCGGTCCCGCGGCCAATGTGGATGTCCACGCCTTTGCCGCGCTCCTTAGTCTGTACGCCGCCACCTTCCACGCCTGGATCCTGCTCTGGGACCGGTTCGTGACCTTCCGCTGGCCCGAGGTGGTACTGCCCTTCACGGCAAACTACGAACCGGTTCTGCTGGGCATCGGCACCCTGGCCTTCTATGGCGCCCTGGGCGCCGTCATCACCACTTACCTGCGGGGCTGGATGGGTCCCAGGGTGTGGCGGGCCCTGCACCAGGCCAGCCTGATTGCCTTTGCCTTCGGCCTCGTTCATGGCTATTTCCTGGGGCCGGACACGGCCGTACCGGCCGTACGTCTCTTCTATTACTTCGCCGGGTGGTCGACGGCCCTGCTGTTGGCCTACCGAATGGCGGGAGGGATCCTCCGTCGTGCGCGTGATGCTGGTTGAGGATGACGACCGCCTGGGGCGGGCGGTGCTCAAGGGGCTGCGAGAGGAGGGCTATACCGCCGACCGCGCGGCCACCGGAAGCGAGGCCCGGCTCCTGGCCAACACCCGCCATTACGACCTCATTATCCTGGACCGGATGCTGCCCGAGATCTCCGGCGACCACCTGCTCACCGAGTGGCGCCGGCGGGGACTGGGTACACCGGTGCTCATGCTCACCGCACTCGACGCCGTGGCGAACCGGGTGACGGGCCTCAGGGCGGGCGCCGACGACTACCTGGTCAAGCCCTTCGCCTTCGAAGAACTCCTGGCCCGCCTGGAAGCCCTGGCCCGCCGCGCCTCAGGCGGCGTCGGCCAGGGCCCCGTGCTGCGTCAGGGCGACCTGGCCCTCAACACGGAGACCGGCGATCTGACCTGTGGCGCTGAGGCGGTGCGCCTCTCGGCCCAGGAATTGCGTCTTCTGGAGCTGTTCCTGCGCCACCCCGGGCAGGTGATGACCCGGCGCGTCATTGTCGACGCCTGCTGGCAGGACCCGGACGAGATCACCGACAACGCCCTGGAGGCTCAGATCAAGAACCTGCGCAAGCGCATCGCCGCCGTCTCGCCCCGCTCCTGGATCAAGACCAGGCGGGGTCTCGGCTACGTTCTGGAGGCTGACCCCCAATGATCTGGCGTGAGAGCCTGCCGGCGCGCATCGCCCTGTCCACCGCTCTGCTGCTGGCCCTGGTCCTGCTGCTGACCGTCGCCTCGTCCTACGCTCTCACCGCCGTGCTGCTGCAGCGCGGCGTGGACAACGCCCTGGCGGCGGCGGTGCCGCTCTCGGCCCAGGGGCTGCACGAACTGACCGAGGACCCGGAGCGCTGGGAGTCCCGCGACCCTGACCACCGCCGGCTGCAGGTGCTGGACCCCACGGGTCAGGTGCTGTTGCGACCGGCCATGCTGCCAGTTGACCCGGACGCGCTGGCCGCCGCCCTGCAAGGAGGCCTGGCGTTCTCGTCCGTCTTGCAACAGAACGACGCCCTCGTGCCGCGGTCGGGAGGAGACTGGTGGCAGGCCCTGACGCCCCGGCCCAACGAGCTGCGCGTCATCTACGCCCGGGTGCGGGTGGAGGACCGGTCCGCCGTCCTTCAGTTGGCTGCTCCGGTGGGGGCTGCCGCGGAAGTGCTGCCAGTTCTGCTGAAGTGGCTTTCGGCGCTGGCCGTGCTGGCCAGCCTTGTGGCCGGGGCCGTCGCCTGGCGCATGGCGGCCGAGTCGTACCGCCCACTGCAGGCCATCACGGCCACGGCCGCTTCCATCTCCAAGGAAACCCTCTCCCGGCGCATCGAGGACCGCTGGAACGACCGCACCCTGCGCCGCCTCATCGGCGTGCTGAACGCCATGGTGGCGCGGCTGCAGGAGGCTTTCGAGGCGCAGGGGCGCTTCACCGCCGCGGCGGCACACGAGCTGCGCAGCCCTCTGGCCGCCATGCGGGCGGAGCTGGAGGTCGCTCTCCGCCGCAACCGCAGCGCCGAAGAGTACCGGCAGGCCCTGGAGGGCGCCCTGGAAGAGACCGGGCGGCTTGCGGACCTGGCGGAGCACCTGCTCATCCTGGCGCGCTACGAGCGAGGGGTGGCGCCGGCGGTGGAGCCGGCCGTGCCCCTGGGGCCGCTCCTGGAGCGGGCGGCCGAGGAGGCACGGCGCGCCACGGGAGGCGAGGTGACCGTCAAGGCGGCGGCGGACCTGGCCCTGGACGCGGACCCGATCGCCCTGGAGCGAGCCGTGTCGAACCTGATTCGCAACGGCATCCAGGCGGGGGGCGCCCCCGTGGAGGTGGAGGCCTGGCGGCAGGGCGATACCGTGGGCATCGACGTACGCGACCACGGCCGCGGCATCGGCCCCGAGCACCTGGAGAACATCTTCGAGCCCTTCTTCCGGGGTGACCCGGCGCGGCGCCGTGACGGCGGGACGGGGCTGGGCCTATCCATCGTCAAGGCGGTGACGGAGGCGCACGGCGGCACCATCCAGGTAGACTCTCGGCCCGGGCAGGGGAGTGTCTTCTCGCTTCGCCTCCCCCTGCGTCAATAGTTCGGGATCAGCCGGTGCAGGTTGCAGTACTGGCTAGCGCCGTACAGGTCCGGGAACAGCGAGAGATGGTTGATGTTCATGCGGTTGAGGT